>NZ_JAAQWS010000010.1:0-221069 GCF_012985645.1 Pseudomonas sp. WS 5410
GCGGCTACCCCGGCATCCATGCCGGGGTGCCCACTGCGCAACACCTGCCTGCGGCCATCGTGGTTTAACGGGGCGCCTGAGATCAAGATCAAAAGCCAGCTCGGTGAAGCTGCATTCCCCCCTGTGGGAGCTGGCTTGCCTGCTCCCACAGGTATACGCGCACGCCTCGAAGATCAGGTCGGCTGTCAGGCCGCCTCGCTTTGCTTTTGATCTGAGGCGCCCCGTTAAACCACGCTGGCCGTCATCCGATATTGATTTGGGGGGTAACCCGGCAGGACGCCGGGTTAGCCGCGCTGGGCCATGGATGGCCCATCGCGGCGGCCCCCCAAATCAATGTCGGATGACGGGCACACCGAGCCTGGGCGAGGTGCCGAGTGGTGGGGCAAGAGCCCTTTGCTTACTTTGGGGCTTTCCAAAGTGAGCCGCCGTAAGGGCGGAACCCTGAGTGGCCATGACCGCAGCAACGGATATGTACACAAACCTAAGAATCACTAAAGAGACGTGTAGATAAACCGAGGTGCCTGTATCGCGGGCAAGCCCGACTCCCACACCAGCCAACTCTCACACGGGTGTTGTGGTGTGGCTCAATTGTTGGGGCGGGCCTTCATTTGTTCGGCCGCGGCCTTGGCCAGATCCGGCGGCAGGAAATCCTTGTCCGGGTTGTAGTCAGCCTTCAGGTACCGCGCCAGATCCTGCAGATCCCCCGGGTTCAACGTCCCCGCCGCCTGCTTCAAGCGCAGGTTGTCGAGGATGTAGTCATAACGGCTGTTGTTGTAGTTGCGCACCGAGGTGTACAGCTGGCGCTGGGCGTCGAGCACGTCGACGATATTGCGTGTGCCCACCTGGTAACCGATTTCCGTGGCTTCCACTGCGCTCTGGTTGGAGATGATCGACTGGCGGCGTGCCTGTACCTGTTCCACATCGGTGTTCACCGCGCGGTGCAGGTTGCGGGTGTTTTCCACCACCTGGCGGCGCAGGCCTTCGCGTTGCTGTTCGGTCTGGCCCAGGCGCGAATAGGATTCACGCACCTGGGAGCTGGTGAGGCCGCCGCTGTACAGCGGGATATTCAGGCGCAGGCCGATGGTGCGTTGCTCGACATCACCACGATAAGTGCCGAGTGGGTTGGGGTTGCTGAAACCGAGGGCGTCGTTGTCGCCTTTTTCGTATTGCGCCACCGCGTCCAGGGTCGGCGCGTGGCCGGCCTTGCGTTGCTTGAGGGTTTCTTCGGCAGCGGTGACCGCATAGTTGCTGGCCAGCAGGTTCAGGTTCTGCCGCCCGGCGGTGTCGACCCAGGCCTTGGCGTCATTCGGCGCTGGCGGCAAAACGGGCAGGGTGTGGACAATGCCCTGGATCGCGTTGTACTGGCGGTTGGTCAGGGTGATCAGCGCTTCAAACGCGTCATCCACCTGGCGCTGGGCGAGGATCCGGTTGGCCCGCGCGGTGTCGTAGCTGGCCTGGGATTGCAGCACGTCGGTCTTGTCCGACAGGCCCACGTCGAAACGCTCGTTGGACTGGTCCAGCTGGCGCTTGAAAGCGGCTTCTTCGGCCTTGGTCGAGGCCAGGTTGTCCTGGGCGCGCAGCACGGCAAAGTAGTTTTCCGCGCTTTGCAGGATCAGTTCCTGCTCGGTGGCCGACAGCTGCAGTGCGGCCTGTTCATTGACCGCTTCGGCCGCCTGCAACTGGAACCAGCGGTCGGCACGGAACAGTGGCTGGCTCAGGGTCGCACGCCAGGTGTGGGCATCGCGATTGGCGGTGGCTGACGGGGTGTCGATCTGGGTGCGTACGTTGTTCACGTCGGCGCCGGCCGAAAGGTTGGGCAGCAAGCCGGCACGGGCCTGGGGCACCACTTCTTTTTGCGCGCCATATTGGGCGCGGGCGGCGGCCAGGTCAGCGTTGTTGTCCACCGCTTCCTGGTAGACGCTGACCAGGTCGGTTTTGGTCGACAAGGGCGCTTCTGCTGCCCAGACCATTCCATTGGTCGCACAAGACACGGCAAGAGCCAGTGAAAGTTTGCGCAGCATGAGGCGATCCCTAGATAAATATTACGGCAATAATTTAGCGTTCAAGGCTACGACGAGCAATCCATAGCGTCAAGCCGCTGAGGCAGGAGCCGAGTGTAGTGGCCGTACCCCGGCACAACAATCCTGTAATTGCGCCATTCATCACGCTGAATGCACCGCTATTGGCAATTTGCCTGCTCCATGGTCTAGACTGGCCGCGTTCTTGTCGGGGTGCCTTGCTATGAGGCTGAGATCGGTAAATACCGGATCCCGTTGAACCTGATCAGGTTAGCGCCTGCGTAGGGAACAAGATTTCTCGTCACCCGGCGAGTCCTCTTGTGCTTCGTCCGGGATGTTGTTCGACAATCGAACAGCCCTCGTGCGCCAAGCACAGCACTGGTTCCAGTGCGTCCGTCCGCCACAGGTTCACTCCGACAAAAATCCACTGCCTGGATGTGTCTGGAGAGCCCGTGATGAGTACAAAACTAAAAAACACCGTGCATTTGAGTGAGTCGGCCAAGGTCGATTCCGGATCCGTGCAGCCGTTTACCCGCTCGCAAAAAGTCTATGTGCAGGGCACTCGCCCGGATATCCGCGTGCCGATGCGTGAAGTCAGCCTGGACGTGACCCCCACCGACTTCGGCGGCGAAATCAATGCGCCAGTGGTGGTCTACGACACCTCCGGGCCGTATACCGACCCGAATATCATCATCGACGTGCGCAAAGGCCTGGGCGATGTGCGCTCGCCGTGGATCGAATCCCGTGGCGACACCGAGCGCCTGTCGGGCCTCAGTTCGCACTTCGGCCAGCAGCGCCTGAGCGACGCCGAGCTGACCGCCCTGCGTTTTGCCCACGTGAAAAACCCGCGCCGCGCCAAGGCCGGGGCCAACGTGACCCAGATGCATTACGCACGCAAAGGCATCATCACCGCCGAGATGGAATACGTCGCCATCCGCGAAAACATGAAGCTTGAAGAGGCTCGCGCCACTGGCCTGCTCGACCAGCAACACGCCGGGCACAGCTTCGGGGCCAGCGTGCCGAAAATCATCACCCCGGAATTTGTGCGCGAAGAAATCGCCCGTGGCCGCGCCATCATTCCGGCCAACATCAACCACACCGAACTGGAGCCGATGATCATCGGCCGTAACTTCCTGGTGAAGGTCAACGGCAATATCGGCAACAGCGCCCTGGGTTCGTCCATCGAAGAAGAAGTGGCGAAACTCACCTGGGGCATTCGCTGGGGCTCGGACACGGTGATGGACCTGTCCACCGGCAAGCACATCCACGAAACCCGCGAGTGGATCATCCGCAACTCGCCGGTGCCGATCGGTACCGTGCCGATCTACCAGGCCCTGGAAAAAGTCGGCGGCGCCGCCGAAGACCTGACCTGGGAGCTGTTCCGCGACACCTTGATCGAACAGGCCGAGCAGGGCGTCGACTACTTCACCATCCACGCCGGCGTGTTGCTGCGCTATGTGCCGCTGACCGCCAAGCGCGTCACCGGCATTGTGTCCCGGGGCGGCTCGATCATGGCCAAGTGGTGCCTGGCGCACCATAAAGAGAACTTCACCTACACGCATTTCGACGAAATCTGCGAAATCATGAAGGCCTACGATGTCAGTTTCTCCCTCGGCGATGGCCTGCGCCCAGGCTCGATTGCCGACGCCAACGATGCGGCGCAGTTCGGCGAGCTGGAAACCCTCGGCGAGTTGACGAAGATCGCATGGAAACACGATGTGCAAACCATGATCGAAGGCCCTGGCCATGTGCCGATGCAGTTGATCAAGGAGAACATGGACAAGCAGCTGGAGTGCTGTGACGAAGCGCCGTTCTACACCCTGGGCCCGCTGACCACCGATATTGCACCGGGCTACGACCACATCACCTCGGGCATTGGCGCGGCGATGATCGGCTGGTTCGGTTGCGCCATGCTCTGCTACGTCACGCCCAAGGAACACCTGGGCCTGCCGAACAAGGATGACGTGAAGACCGGGATCATCACCTACAAGATTGCGGCCCACGCGGCCGACTTGGCAAAAGGTCATCCGGGCGCGCAGATCCGCGACAACGCCTTGAGCAAGGCGCGGTTCGAGTTCCGCTGGGAAGATCAGTTCAACCTCGGCCTGGACCCGGACACCGCACGTTCCTATCACGATGAAACCCTGCCCAAGGACTCGGCCAAGGTCGCGCATTTCTGCTCGATGTGCGGGCCGAAATTCTGCTCGATGAAAATCACCCAGGAAGTGCGCGAGTACGCGGCCAACCAGCGCATCGAGGCGGTGGACGTGGATGTGGCCAAGGGCTTGGCCGAGCAGGCGGAGCGGTTCAAGCAGGAAGGCAGTCAGCTCTACAAAAAGGTCTGACCCCAATGATCGTTCCCACGCTCCGCGTGGGAATGCATCCCGTGACGCTGCGCGTCACAAAGCGGACGCGGAGCGTCCAAAGCGGCATTCCCACGCAGAGCGTGGCAACGATCATGTCCCTCTGAGATAACCCCCTTGAGCATTCAACCCAGCACCTATTCCCCTGACATCGTGGTGCCTGCCGATAAAAGAGTCTTCGGCGCCCGCGATCTGTTTTCCCTATGGTTCTCCCTCGGCATCGGCCTGATGGTCCTGCAAACCGGTGCACTGTTGGCGCCGGGGCTGGGCCTGTCGGGGTCGTTGTTGGCGATCTTGCTCGGTACCCTGGTGGGCGTGCTGTTGCTGGCTGCCGTCGGGGTGATCGGCAGTGACACCGGCCTGTCGTCCATGGCCGCCCTCAAGCTCAGCCTCGGCGCCAAGGGGGCGAGCCTGCCGGCGCTGTTGAACCTGTTGCAACTGATCGGCTGGGGCTCGTTCGAGATTATTGTCATGCGCGATGCCGCCAGCCTGCTGGGTACCCGGGCTTTCAGCGCCGGCAGCCTGTGGGCCAGCCCGTTGCTCTGGACCGTGTTCTTCGGCGGCCTCGCCACGTTGCTCGCGGTCAGCGGCCCGTTGACCTTCGTGCGGCAGATCCTGCGCAAGTGGGGGATCTGGCTGTTGCTGGCGGCGTGCCTATGGCTGACCTGGAACCTGTTCGCCAAGGCCGACCTGGCCGCGCTGTGGGCCCAGGCCGGCGATGGTTCGCTGCCGTTTGCCGTCGGGTTTGATATCGCCATTGCCATGCCGTTGTCCTGGCTGCCGCTGATTGCCGATTACTCACGCTTCGGCCAGCGCGCCACCCGTGTGTTCGGCGGCACCGCCCTGGGCTTTTTTATCGGTAATTTCTGGCTGATGAGCCTGGGCGTGGCCTACACCCTGGCGTTTGCGCCCAGTGGCGAGGTCAATGCGCTGTTGCTGGCGTTGGCCGGGGCTGGCCTGGGGATTCCGCTGTTGCTGATTCTGTTGGATGAATCAGAAAACGCCTTCGCTGATATTCACTCGGCGGCGGTGTCCAGCGGCATGCTATTGCGCCTGAAAGTCGAGCACCTGGCGCTGGCGATTGGGCTTGTGTGCACGCTGATCGCCTGCTTTGCGCCCTTGGCCCAGTATCAGAACTTCCTGCTGTTGATCGGCTCGGTATTCGCGCCGCTGTTTGGCGTGGTGCTGGTGGACCACTTCATTCTGCGCCGGCGTGGCCAGGCCCTGGCTACAAGCCTGCGCTGGCCGGCATTGCTGGCCTGGCTGGGAGGAATCAGTACCTATCATCTGCTGGCCAATCTGTACCCGGATATTGGCGCGACCCTGCCGGCACTGGCGCTGGCAGGGCTGTTGCAATTTATCCTTGGGCGCGCTTTCAGCGGCGCACGGGCACCAGTTCAGGCTTGATGATGCCGTCGAGGCGAGCGTAAGGAATCTGCAACTCGACGTGGCCCATGGCGTAAGGCGCAATGGTGGTCGTAGGGTACTTGAGCACCACGGCACCGTAGGTCAGCGCCACGTTCGGGGTTTTCTGGAAGGGCCAGCTTTTCACGTACTCCGGCTCCAGGCTCAGGCGAGTGCTGATCAGCCAGCTGTTGTGGGCCACTTGGGCGGCTTTCCAGAACGCGTCTTCCTTGCCCGGGCGCAGCATGTCCGCCAGGGTCAGGTTTTTTTGCTGTTGGCGCGAGTAGTTGATGAAGCCACGGCCGGGTTCGCCGTGGGCACCGCCGGTGTCCAGGTAGCTGGACAGCTCGATGATCACCAAGCCGTCATGCTGCTCCCGTACCTTGGCCTGCAAATACATGCTGTTGCGCGGGCCGGACTCACGCAGGAATTTTTCTCGATAGGCATTCAAGGTCGCCGGCACCGGGGCGCCGGAGGTGGTGCGGGTCATTTCCAGCAGGCGTTGCTCGATCAACGCATCGAGCTTGGGCTCGCTGGCGAAATGCACCGTATCGATGTTCACCAGCGGGCAATCGGCAGTGGTGCAGCCGGGTTGCACCACCTCGGAGGCATCGCGAGTGGCTTCCAGCGGCGCACGGTAGCTGGGTTGGAACAGGCTCTGGCAAGCACCGAGCGTCAGGGCAATACAGGCCACGGAGGCGACTTTTAACAGCGACATGGGCGTCCTTCATAAAGCGGAGAAGAGCGAAAGATATGGGGCTTCGACTATCGGCATCCCAGTCAGTTCGCCACTAAGCTGATTACAGTGAGTGTGACCGCCGCCGCCCGTCCCGGCAACCGCAAAGGGGCTGCACCGAGGCGCGCGAGCGCTGTAGGATGGCGCGATGCTAAGACACACACTGGATTAAACGAGGGTTGATATGACCGACAGTGCGAAATCGACGCCGACCAGATTCGAAGAGGTTCAGCGCGACAATGCCTACAGCGGCTTCTACAAGCTCGATCGCGTGCAACTGCGTCACGAGTTGTTCGATGGCGGCATGAGCCCGGTTATCAACCGTGAGATTTTTGTACGCCACGATGCCGTGTGTGTACTGCCCTACGACCCGCAGCGCGATGAAGTGGTGTTGATCGAGCAATTTCGTGTGGGCGCCATGGGGCGCACCGACAACCCCTGGCTGGTGGAAATGGTGGCCGGCCTGATCGACAAGGACGAGCAACCGGAGGAGGTTGCACACCGCGAAGCCGAAGAGGAAGCTGGGCTGACCTTCTCCGCGCTGTGGCCGATCACCAAATATTTCCCCTCGCCGGGTGGCAGCACCGAATTTGTCCACCTGTTTTTGGGGCGTTGCGACAGTGCCGGTGCCGGCGGTATCCATGGCCTGGCCGAGGAGGCAGAAGATATCCGTGTCACCGTCTGGGCTTTTGAAGATGCCCTGCAAGCGGTACGCGACGGTAAAATTTCCAACGCAGCCAGCATTATCGCCCTGCAATGGCTTGCGCTTAATCGCGCGGAAGTGAGGGGGCTATGGCAGTAAAGGTACGGGAACGCTACCGGGTCGACCTGATCGGCTTGCAAGCCGCTTGCGAGGCCAACTACGCGCGGCTGATGCGCCTGTTGCCGGACATGCGCCACGCGCCCGAAGCGCGCCGGATCGCCGTGACCCACGGCGACCAGATGCTCGGCGTGTTGAACCTGGAAGTGATCCTCACCTGCCCCTACACCAGCACCCTGCGGGTGCGCCAGGAGCACAGCCTGCCGTGGCTGCCGGTGCCGCAGCTGGAAGTGCAGGTGTATCACGATGCACAGATGGCCGAAGTGGTCAGTGCCGAACATGCACGGCGCTTTCGCAGCATCTATCCTTACCCCAATGTGTTCATGCACCAGCCCGATGAGAAAGCCCAGCTCAATGTGTTCCTCGGCGAGTGGTTGAGCCATTGCCTGGCGTTGGGCCATGAGTTTGAAGTCGTGCGGTAGATGTGAACTGCGTCTGCTTCACGGGTTTCCTCTTTGTATCCTGCCCCAGCATAATTGCGCCCATTGTCCATTTTTCGTGATCGCCCTGGGAGAACGCCTTGCCGAGCGTATCCATCGTGAACCCTGATGCGCCGGCGTTGCTGGTGCAACTGTCTGACAGCCACCTGTTTGCCGAGGCCGACGGCACGCTGCTGGGCATGAACACCCGTGACAGCCTGCAGCGGGTGATTGACCTGGTCCGCGCCCAGCAGCCGCAGATTGATTTGCTGCTGGCCACCGGCGACCTGTCCCAGGACGGCACGCTTGCGTCCTACCAGCTGTTTCGCGAACTGAGCCAGCGGGTCGGGGCCCCGGCGCGCTGGATCCCGGGCAACCACGATGAGCCGCAGGTCATGGCCGAGGCCACCATGGGCAGTGCGTTGCTGGAGCCGGTGGTGGATGTGGGCAACTGGCGGGTCATTATGCTGGACTCCGCCGTGCCGGGCTCGGTGCCGGGTTATCTGGCGGATGTGCAATTGCAGCTCTTGGCCCAGGCGTTGAGCGAAGCACCGGGCCGCCATCACCTGGTGTGCTTCCATCATCACCCCGTGCCTATCGGCTGTGCCTGGATGGAGCCGATTGGCCTGCGTAACCCTGAGGCGCTGTTCGCTGTCCTCGACCGGTTTCCCCAGGTACGGGCGGTGCTGTGGGGGCATGTGCACCAGGAAATCGACCGCGAACGCCATGGCGTGCGCCTGCTGGCGTCGCCGTCGACCTGTATCCAGTTCACCCCGGGCAGTGAGGATTTCAACGTCAGCGAACAGGCCCCTGGCTATCGCTGGCTGCGTTTGCATGCCGATGGACGCTTGGAAACAGGCGTAGAGCGGGTCCAGGGGTTTGCCTTCACCGTCGATTACGCCAGCAATGGCTACTGATCTATTGACGGTGGTCCCGCGCTAACCGCACCACCGTAACGCCTTGCCCCAGATGCCGCAGCGAAGGCTGAATCAACACGCAGTTGTCATACGGCGTGACGATTTCGCGCTGGGCATCCCGGGCGATCACCGTTCCAGCGTGGCTGATCCGCTCCAGGCCACGAAAGTCATCGGTGAAACTGAAGTCCATGCTGTGGGCAATCACTGGGTCAGTGACTTGCAAACATTGCTGGGCTGCAGGTTTTTCCTGGCTGAGAAACGTCGATACATCCGCCTCGGCGACTGCCTGAGTCGCAATCAGGAAGCGGGCCGCGACGTCGAGGGCGACCCGTTCACTGGTTTTCGAAAAGTGCTGGCCGGTCTCGATCAGCAGCGCATTCTTGGGGCTGGCGGCATCGCCGAATCCGCCGTAATCACGCATGCGCCGGCCGTTGGCGTGGCCGGCGTCTGCGACGATGGTTGCCGGTACGCCTAATGATTGGGCGAACGCCAGGCCTTTGGCGCATGCACCGCACATCATCAGCGGCGGTGATTCTTCGTGCATTGAGTGGATATCGAGCAGCAAATCGACGCTGTCGATCAGCGGGCGCAGCTCCCGGGCGCGGCGCAATTCGGCGGAGTCGCGCGGGCCGTCGAGGGTTGATGGCAGCCAGACGCGGTTCATGTCCTCGTCAATAAAGCGGGTCGCATCAATGTCCTGTGGGTCGAAGCGTTGATAGGCCTGTATGTTGGCAAAGCCCAGTGACAATCGCCCCTGGCGCGGGCGCACCCCGCTACGCAACAGGGCGTCCACCGCGATTGCGCCGCTGACTTCATTGCCATGGGTCAGCGCCATGATCAGCACATGGGGCCCTGGCGTGCCGCTGTCGAAGCTGTGGATGTAGTCGATCCCGCAGTTACCGGTTTTCCATTGGCTCAGATCAGGGAACTGGACCTCCACGGGGTAGGGTTTGAGTGCTGCACGAACCTGCTCAAGGGTTTTCATTTCAGTCTCCGACTGACCGAGGTGTGCACTTGCCGCGCGGGCTTGGCGCGCGACAAGCAAGAAGGGTTTGTTTAATGGGCAGCGGGGTGGGTGCCGCGCATGCGTCGGCCCAGGCAGATAATCGCCAGTACGCTGATCAGAATGGTCGCCATGACATAAAAGCTGGGGGCCAGCTTGCTGCCGCTGGTGTCGATCATCCAGGTCACGATCAAGGGCGCAAAACCACCAAACAGGGTGACGGAAAAGTTGTAGCTCAGCGCCAGGCCGGTCCCGCGAATGCTGGTTGGGAAAATATCGGCAAGCATCGCCGGGATGGGCCCCAGGCAGGCAGCGATCAACAACCCGACAATCGCCTGCACGGTCAGCAGCGTAGAAAAGCTGGGGAAGGCGTTGAGCAGGGCGAACATCGGATAGGACGAAAACCCGGTAAGCAGCAAGGCGATTGTCAGTACCCGAAAGCGTCCGTAGCGATCGGATAAGCCGCCAAATACCGGGGCCATCAACATCAGGGTCACGCCAGTCATCAGCGCCCCGAGATACGAAGAGGTGGCGGTGATGTTCAGTTGTTTAAGGGCATAAATGGGCATGTACAGTTTGTGCACATAGTTGAATGCTGTGGCCCCGGCCACCACGCCGATAGCCAGCAACAGGCTGACGTGCCCTTTGACCAACACATCGCGCAGCGGCGTCTTCACCTTTGTGCTGGCGGCGGTTTTCTTGAAGTCTGGGGTTTCATCGATTTGCGTGCGAATGTAGAAACCCACCGGCCCGATCAGCAGGCCGAAGCCGAAGGCCACACGCCAACCCCAGTCGTTCAACTGCACATCCGACAGCACATAGCTGAGGATTGCACTGACCCCCGCGGCCAGTACGGTCGCCAGGCCCTGGGTCGACAATTGCCAACTGGCAAAGAAGCCACGGCGTTTGGCATCGGCGTGCTCGACCATGAATGCGGTCGCCGCACCAAACTCACCGCCCGTAGAAAAGCCCTGGAGCATGCGCGCAACGATGATCAACAGCGGCGCTGCCAAGCCGATCTGCTCATAGGTCGGGGCGAAGGTAATCATTGCGGTGCCGATCAGCATGATCATGATCGACATCGTTAACGATGCCTTTCGCCCGGCCCTGTCGGTGTAGGAGCCGAGCACGATGGCGCCCAGGGGGCGCATCAGGAAGGAAATGCCAAACGAGCCTACGGCCAGCAGCAGTGAGGTGGTTTCGTTATCGGATGGGAAAAACTGTTTGCTGATCACTACTGCGAAATAGCCATAGATCAGCAAATCATAAAACTCCAAGGCGTTGCCGACACTGGCAGCGACGATCTCCTTCCATGGACCTCGCTGGGTTGGAGCCTGTGCCGATGATAAGACGGATGATGGGACTGTCATGGGTGTGCACCGGGTCTGTTTCACAGTTGGCATTCGGATTCGCCGAACCGCAGCGCGGCCTGACGAGATCGAAGGCATTAATTGTTATGGGTGAAAGCCCGGGTGAAATTGAATCAAGTGCGCACGAACAGCAATTGCCGTTTCGGCACAGGTTTGAGCTGTTTTGGCACGGGGCCGACAGGCATTGGGTTTTACGCATCTTGAAGTTGATGCAATGCCTGGCGCTATGATCGCAAACGCTGTTGGCGCAACGACAGGTTCACAGACCTTCCCAGATCTTCATGACCATTTCGCTCTGGTTGGCGTGCAGGCGATGCAGCGAGACGTCGAAGGCGACGTGAAACTCGGGGCCGCCTGCAATCAGCAACTCGCCCGAGGCCAGCGCATCCTTGACCACCATGCGCGGCAGCCATGCCAGACCTCTGCCACGCTTGGCCATTTCCAGGATGGCGTCATAAGAGTCCGCCTGGTAGACCATGCGCAGCGCCAGGTGCTGTGGCAGCCGCTCAAGGTGCTGGGCCAGCACGCCGCGCAGTGCCAGGGACGGAGAAAAGGCCAGCCAGGGGATGCTCATGGCGCAGGGCGCGGTGCAGATCTGCTGGCGCGGCAGGCCATTGGCGTCCGGCGCACTGACCGGCAACAGTTCCTCATTGGCCAGTACCCGGGAGTCGCAACGCTCCGCGCCCAGCAGGGTCTGGGTCAATGGGCTGGAAAAGCTCAACAGCAGGTCGACCTCACCGGCGGATAACTTGCTGATCGCTTCTTGCGCCCCGCTGGTGACCAATGACACTGCAAAATTGCCCAGGCGCTGGTGCAATGAGTCGTACCAGTCCGGGAAAAAATCGCTGGCCAGGGTCCGGCCGGTGGCGATGCGCACAGGCTCGTCGCGGCTCAGGGTGGTGCCTTTGAATTGCGCCCTGACAGTGGTCAGCAGTTGCAATGATTGTGTCGCGGCGTCCAGGAACAGCACGCCGCAAGGCGTCAGTGACAGGGGCTGTTTGCGCTCGATCAAGGGTGTACCGACCCATTCTTCCAGGGCGCGGATACGTCGGCCGAACGCCGGGTGCGTGACACAGCGATTTTCGGCGGCCCGCGACAGGCTGCGGGTGCGGGCCAGTTCGATAAAATCCTCAAGCCATTCTAGTTGCATGCGGTTTTCCTGCCTGGCGGCTCATCAACGCGGCGTCAGCGATAGTACCGCCAGCGGCGATGGGCTGCACCCACAACCCCCGCGTTCCCTGTAAACTGCGCCCCTTTGGCTGATAACGCACGGAGAGCCCTGCATGTCCGCTTCGATCTTGTATATCCACGGTTTCAACAGTGCGCCGGCCTCGACCAAGGCCAGCTTGCTGATGGGCGTGATGGACAGTCTCGGTCTGGCCGACCAATTGCGGGTGCCGGCCTTGCATCATCACCCGCGCCAGGCGATGGCCCAGCTGGAGCAGGCGATCGGCGAGCTGGGGCGGCCGCTGCTGGTCGGCAGCTCACTCGGCGGCTACTATGCAACCCATCTTGCCGAACGCCATGGCCTCAAGGCGCTGTTGGTCAACCCGGCGGTCAGCCCCCATCGCATGTTCGACGGTTACCTGGGCACCCAGAAGAACCTCTACACCGATGAAACCTGGGAACTGACCCACGATCACGTCGCGGCCCTGGCTGAGCTTGAGGTTGCAGCGCCCCAGGATGCCCAGCGCTATCAGGTGTGGTTGCAGACCGGGGACGAAACACTGGATTATCGCCTCGCCGAGCAGTATTACCGGGCCTGTGCCTTGCGTATCCAGGCTGGCGGCGACCACGGTTACCAGGGCTTTGGCCGACAGTTGCCGGCGTTGTTGAGTTTTGCCGGCATTGGCGCAGATCAGTACCAATCCTTCGATTTCACCGCATTGTGAAACCGCAGGTTACTTTTTAATCGAACGACTCACGACGAGACCCCATGGCCACTCCCAGCGCTAGCTCTTATAACGCCGACGCCATCGAAGTCCTCTCGGGCCTCGACCCGGTGCGCAAACGCCCCGGCATGTACACCGACACCAGTCGGCCGAACCACCTTGCCCAGGAAGTCATCGACAACAGCGTCGACGAAGCCTTGGCCGGGCATGCCAAGTCGGTCCAGGTCATCCTGCACGCCGACCATTCCCTGGAGGTGTCCGACGACGGCCGCGGTATGCCGGTGGACATCCACCCGGAAGAGGGCGTGTCGGGTGTCGAGCTGATCCTCACCAAGCTGCACGCGGGCGGCAAGTTCTCCAACAAGAACTACCAGTTTTCCGGCGGCTTGCACGGTGTGGGTATTTCCGTGGTCAACGCCTTGTCCACGCAGGTGCGGGTCAAGGTCAAGCGCGACGGCAACGAATACCAGATGACCTTCGCCGATGGCTACAAGGCCACCGAGCTGGAAGTGGTCGGCACGGTCGGCAAGCGCAATACCGGGACCAGCGTGTACTTCGCGCCGGACCCGAAGTACTTCGATTCCCCGAAATTCTCCATCAGCCGCCTCAAGCACGTACTCAAGGCCAAGGCCGTGCTGTGCCCGGGCTTGCTGGTCAGTTTTGAAGACAAAGGCACCGGCGAAAAGGTCGAGTGGCACTACGAAGACGGCCTGCGTTCCTACCTCGAAGACTCGGTCAGCGAGTTCGAGCGCCTGCCCAACGAGCCGTTCTGCGGCAGCCTGGCAGGTAACAAGGAGGCCGTGGACTGGGCCTTGCTGTGGCTGCCTGAAGGGGGCGACAGCGTCCAGGAAAGCTACGTCAACTTGATCCCCACCGCCCAGGGCGGTACCCACGTCAACGGTCTGCGCCAGGGCTTGCTGGATGCCATGCGCGAATTCTGCGAATACCGCAGCCTGTTGCCGCGCGGTGTGAAGCTGGCGCCGGAAGACGTCTGGGAACGCATCGCCTTTGTGCTGTCGATGAAAATGCAGGAGCCGCAATTCTCCGGCCAGACCA
The DNA here is from genome assembly GCF_012985645.1 of Pseudomonas sp. WS 5410. Taxonomy (NCBI): domain Bacteria; kingdom Pseudomonadati; phylum Pseudomonadota; class Gammaproteobacteria; order Pseudomonadales; family Pseudomonadaceae; genus Pseudomonas; species Pseudomonas sp. WS 5410. The sequence goes on from NZ_JAAQWS010000010.1 coordinate 13,999, forward strand.
AGGAACGCCTGTCGTCCCGCGAGGCCGCGGCGTTTGTCTCGGGCGTGGTCAAGGATGCGTTCAGCCTGTGGCTCAACGAGCACCCGGAACTGGGCCTGGCCCTGGCGGAGCTGGCGATCAACAACGCCGGCCGTCGCCTCAAGGCCAGCAAAAAGGTCGAGCGCAAGCGCATTACCCAGGGCCCGGCATTGCCCGGCAAGCTGGCGGACTGCGCCGGCCAGGACCCGATGCGCTCCGAACTGTTCCTGGTCGAAGGTGATTCCGCCGGTGGTTCGGCCAAACAGGCGCGGGACAAGGAATTCCAGGCGATCCTGCCGTTGCGCGGCAAGATCCTCAACACCTGGGAAGTCGATGGCAGCGAAGTCCTGGCCAGCCAGGAAGTGCACAACATCGCCGTGGCCATTGGCGTCGATCCAGGCGCCGAGGACATGAGCCAGTTGCGCTACGGCAAGATCTGCATCCTGGCCGACGCCGACTCCGATGGTCTGCACATTGCCACGTTGCTCTGCGCACTGTTCGTCCAGCATTTCCGCCCGCTGGTGGATGCCGGTCACGTCTACGTGGCCATGCCGCCGCTGTACCGCATCGACCTGGGCAAAGAAATCTTCTACGCCCTGGACGAGGCCGAACGCGACGGCATCCTCGACCGCCTGGTGGCCGAGAAGAAGCGCGGCAAGCCACAAGTCACCCGATTCAAGGGCCTGGGTGAAATGAACCCGCCGCAACTGCGCGAAACCACCATGGACCCGAACACCCGGCGCCTGGTGCAGTTGACCCTCGAAGACTATGCCGCCACTTCGGAAATGATGGACATGTTGCTGGCCAAGAAGCGCGCCGGCGACCGCAAGGCCTGGCTGGAGTCCAAAGGCAACCTGGCCGAGGTATTGGGCTGATGCGCAGCGGTTTCGCCCTGGCGATACTGTTGTTGAGCGGGTTGGCAGCTACCTCAGTGGTTGCCCAACCTGCGGCCGAACTCAAGTTGTTGTCCGAACACCCGGTAGACGGCATGCGCGGCGGCAACCTGTCGGGCCTGGCCTTGTGTGGCAAGGACTTGTGGACGGTCTCTGACCGCGACGACGACCAGATCTACCGCCTCGATACCCGCGCCGACACCTGGCAGGCCGAGACGGTAACGATCAACGTGCCGCCGGTGCCCGAGTCTGGCCTGCCCTGGGGCTTGCGCGCACGCACCACGGCGGCGTCGGTGATTCGCGGCGGCGACCTGGATTTTGAAGGCATCAGCTGTGACGCCGCGGGTAATCGCTATATCGTCAGCGAAGCCCATGCGGCCGTGCTGCAGGTGCCGGCAAGCGGTGATCCCGAGTGGCTGAAGATTGCCCCTGGCATGGTCCGCGAGGCGCGGGCCAGTGGCCTGTTGTTGCACTTCAATGCCTTGTTTGAGGGCTTGGCGGTCAACCCCGAGGGCAACCAGATCTGGCTGGCAGCCGAGCGTGAGCGGCGCGGGCTGATCTCGATCAAGCGCGGGCAAAGCGTTTGGGATTGTGATGGCCCATGCGTACTGTTGAGCGAAGCCGGCCAGGAAATGCAACCGGCGCAGTTTCCGGGGGCCAAGGCGGTGTCCAAGGACTTTGCCGACCTGGCGTTGTTCAACGGCAAGCTGTTTACCCTGGAGCGCAACGCGTTCCAGATCTGCCGGCGCGACAGCGTGACGGCCAAGGTCGAGTTGTGTTGGTCGTATGCCGATGAGGCCCTGGTGCCAAATCGACGTTACTCCCAGAGCTACGGCCTGGCGGAAGCCCTGTTGATTGACGCCGACGGCGCCTGGATTGGCATCGACAATAATTTCGGCGCTCGGGCCGATGCTGAAAAACGCCCGATGGTCTATCGTTTTGCCGCCCCGGCCGGTGGCTGGAGCGCCCAGCCTTGAGTGCGCAACCACTGGGCAAGCGTGCCGGGCGGGTGTTGATGTTCGTGGCCTGGGGGGCCGGACTGTTTCTGGCCACGCGGTTTTTCGGGCAATGGGAGGCGCGGCAGGAAAACCCCAATGCCGTGGTCACCTCACAGCAACACGAGGGTTATATCGAAGTGAAACTGGTCGGCAACGGCCAGGGGCATTTCGTCGCCACTGGCCAGATCAACGGCCAGCCGGTGGATTTCATGCTCGATACCGGCGCCACCGATGTGGCGGTGCCGGCCGAGTTGGCCGAACGCCTGGGGCTCAAGCGCGGTTTGCCGGTGACCTTGAGCACCGCCAACGGCCGCAGCCAGGGCTATCGCACCCACCTCGACCGCCTGCAGTTGGGCGATATCGTCCTGCAGGACGTGCGCGCCCTGGTGGCGCCGGGGCTGGGTGGCGAGCAAGTGCTGTTGGGCATGAGCGCATTGAAACAACTTGAATTTACCCAGCGTGGCGGCACCTTGCTGCTACGCCAGACCAGACAATGATGAGGCCCGCATGAGTGACATCCTTGCAGACAGCTTAGACGGCGTAGAACGCCGGTCGCTGGCTGACTTCACCGAAAATGCCTACCTCAACTACTCCATGTACGTGATCATGGACCGTGCCTTGCCGCATATCGGCGACGGCCTGAAACCGGTACAGCGGCGCATTATCTACGCCATGAGTGAGTTGGGCCTGGACGCGGACTCCAAGCACAAGAAGTCGGCGCGTACCGTCGGTGACGTGCTCGGCAAATTCCACCCCCACGGCGACTTGGCGTGCTACGAAGCCATGGTGCTGATGGCCCAGCCGTTCAGCTACCGCTACACCCTGGTCGATGGCCAGGGCAACTGGGGTGCGCCGGATGATCCCAAGTCGTTCGCCGCCATGCGTTATACCGAGGCGCGGCTGTCGCGTTACTCCGAAGTGCTGCTCAGCGAGCTGGGCCAGGGCACGGCAGACTGGGGCCCGAACTTCGACGGCACCCTCGACGAGCCATTGGTATTGCCGGCGCGCCTGCCCAATATCCTGCTCAACGGCACCACCGGCATTGCCGTGGGTATGGCCACTGATGTGCCACCGCACAACCTGCGTGAAGTCGCCACGGCCTGCGTGCGCCTGCTCGATGAGCCCAAGGCCACGGTTGAGCAACTGTGTGAGCATATCCAGGGCCCGGATTACCCGACCGAAGCGGAAATCATCACGCCGCGTGCAGACCTGCTGAAAATGTACGAGACCGGCAAGGGCTCGGTGCGCATGCGTGCGGTGTACCACATCGAAGATGGCGACATCATCGTCACCGCCTTGCCGCACCAGGTCTCCGGCGCCAAGGTGCTGGAACAGATTGCCGCGCTGATGCAGGCCAAGCCGTCGAAGCTGCCGCAAGTGGCGGACCTGCGTGACGAGTCCGACCACGAGAACCCTTGCCGCATCGTGATCATCCCGACCAATAGCCGGGTCGATCACGAAGTGTTGATGCAGCATCTGTTTGCCAGCACCGAGCTGGAATCCAGCTACCGGGTCAACGTCAACATCATTGGCCTGGACGGCAAGCCGCAGCTGAAAAACCTGCGCAACCTGCTGGTGGAGTGGCTGGAGTTCCGGGTCAATACCGTGCGCCGCCGCCTGCAGTTCCGCCTGGACAAGGTCGAGCGTCGCCTGCACCTGTTGGACGGCTTGCTGATCGCCTATCTCAACCTGGATGAAGTGATCCACATCATCCGCACCGCCGAGCACCCGAAAGCCGAGCTGATCGCGCGTTTCGAGCTGAGCGAGATCCAGGCCGACTACATCCTCGACACCCGCCTGCGCCAGTTGGCGCGCCTGGAAGAGATGAAGCTGCGCGACGAACAGGACGCGCTGCTCAAGGAACAAGCCAAGCTGCAAGCCCTGCTGGGCAGCGAAGCCAAGCTCAAGAAGCTGGTGCGCAGCGAATTGATCAAAGATGCCGAAACCTATGGCGACGACCGCCGCTCGCCGATTGTCGAGCGTGCCGAAGCCAAGGCCCTGACCGAAACCGAGCTGTTGCCCAACGAGAAAATTACCGTCGTTCTGTCGGAAAAGGGTTGGGTTCGTTCCGCCAAGGGGCATGATATTGATGCCACTGGCTTGTCGTACAAAGCCGGCGATGGGTTCAAGACCGCCGCAGCCGGGCGTTCCAACCAGTTCGCGGTGTTTATCGACTCCACCGGGCGCAGTTATTCGGTGCCGGCCCATACCCTGCCATCTGCACGGGGCCAGGGTGAGCCGTTGACCGGCCGCCTGGCGCCGCCGCCAGGGGCAAGTTTTGAGTGTGTATTGCTGCCCGATGATGACTCGCTGTACGTCATCGCCTCTGACGCCGGCTACGGTTTCGTGGTCAAGGGCGAGGATTTGCAGGCCAAGAACAAGGCGGGCAAGGCGCTGTTGAGCCTGCCGAACAACGCCAAGGTGATCCTGCCGCGTCCGGTCGAGGACCGTGAAGGCAATTGGCTGGCCTCGGTGACCACCGAGGGGCGTTTGCTGGTGTTCAAGATCAGCGACCTGCCGCAGTTGGGCAAGGGTAAGGGCAATAAAATCATTGGTATCCCAGGGGAGCGGGTGGCCAGTCGCGAAGAGTACGTGACCGACATCGCGGTGATCCCGGAAGGCTCTACCCTGGTGCTGCAGGCCGGTAAACGTACACTGTCCCTGCGCCCTGATGACCTTGAGCATTACAAGGGTGAACGTGGACGCCGCGGGAACAAATTGCCCCGTGGCTTCCAGCGGGTGGATGCTTTGCTGGTAGAAACACCTGCTTAAAGCGATATAGAGCGCCCGATCTACGATTTAACGCGTAGATCGGCGCTTTCGCGCTGGAGTCATGGCGCATATTCACGGATGATATGGCCTTTCCAGCGCCGGCGTGGCTGAGCGCGTATAGGTTATTTTTAGTATTACATTGTGGTTTGCCTTGTGGCAGCCACCTGGATGGGATGATGACTGCTCCACGCCTTCCTTTATTTTTGATGCTCGCTGGCCTTTTGGGGTTGGCGGGTTGCACTACGCACCAACCGGTGTCGCTGTACCAGCTGGATAGCGGAAATCCGGCGCAGCCTGCGCAAAGTGCTGGCATGGCGGTCTTGCTCGGGCCGGTCGTGGTTGCCGATTACCTGCAACGTGAAACCCTGCTGCAACGCCAGGACGATGGCAGCCTGCAAGGCTCCATCGACGGCCGTTGGGCCGGTAGCCTGTCGTCGGATATCAACCAGTTGATGCTGCGCCAGGTGGCCGGTCATCTGGACAGCCAGCGTGTGGTGCTGTCGCCGGCGCCCACCAGCTTTACGCCGGATGTGCAGGTGTTGCTGACCATTACGCGTCTGGACTCCGGGGCTTCGCAGCCGGCCATCCTTGACGCGCAATGGCGCCTGATCGACCGCCGTGGCCAGGTGCGGGACAACCGCATTGTGCATCTGCAGGAGCAGCATGCCGGCAGCACCGCTTCCCAGGTCCAGGCCCAGGGTGTGTTGTTGCAGCGTTTGGCTGAGCAGTTGTCGGTTGCCCTCAAGCCATTGGCCAACCAGCCACCGATTGCCGAGGCCCCGCGCAAGCAGGCCCCGGCGCCGGCCAAGCCGGCAGCCCCGGAAAAGCCGAAGATCCCGATGGCATCGCCGATTCGTACGGATATGGAAGTGTTCAGGTTCTGACTTGAATCGCAGCCAAATAAAAGGCCCGCTGAGTAAGCGGGCCTTTTTGTTTGGCGCAGATCCAATGTGGGAGCGGGCAAGCCCGCTCCCACACAAGCCTGTGTCACATTGCTGGCTTGTTGCGGGTCTCATGCATCCGTGCCAGCTGACGTTCCAGCATCGACGGGTAAGGCTCCATCAAGCGCTCTACACAGCACGCGCCTTCAGGGCTGGCAATCGGGCGGATACGTGCGCGTTGGCGGATCAAGGCGTCGTCGCTGATCTTGCGCTCCACCAGCAGCAGGTTGCGGCTGTGTTGCGACAAGGCCAGGGCGTCTTGGGCGTTTTCGGTCAGCAGCAGATCAATCTGGCTCATGCCATACAGATCATCGCCCAATGTCAGGCCCAGTTGCAGTTGCAGGGTGATGCCGCTGTCGGCGACTTCGATCTGCAAGGCATGGCCCAGGGCGCGCAGCAGTTCACCGCAGCAGATGGCATTGGTCAGGTAGTCTTCGCCGCTGTCTTCGCTGTGGAACAGCATCAACGTGCTGCCGTCGTTCAGGGTGTGCAGTTCGCTCTGGTACAGCGAGGCTGCCTGGTCCAGGCAATCGCGGTAGCGTTCCAGCAACTCGGTCAGGCGTGCCCGTGGCAGGCGGCGCAATTGCTCCTGGGCGCCCAGTTGCACGGCCAATACCGCGCTGTGCTGGGGCTGGCTGCTCGCAGGCCGAGGCGCGACCACCGGGCTTGGCGCCGACTCGTCACGCAGGTCGGCAAACGGATCGTCATCGTCCAGGCTGTCTTCTTCGGCCTTGATGGCCGTACGCGGTGCCGGCTTGAGGCCAGCCATCGGCGTCGACTCGTCGAAGCTCGGATCGCGCAGGTTGCGCACTTCGAACTCGGGTTCGTCGTCATAGTCGGTGTCGTCGAACTCCGGCTCGGGCTTGGCTTCAGGTATGACCGGCTCCGGGGCAAAGCTGGTGTGCAACTGGCGGGCAAGGTCGCCGATCTCATCCTGGCGGTCGGTGGCCGGGGTGTGTTCGTCGATATCGCGCAGCCAGATGCGCAATTGCATCAGCGGCGTGGAGATATGCCGGCCCAGGCGCAGGCTCAAGGCCAGGGCCAGGGCCAGCAGGATCGCGCTGAGGATGCCCATGCTTTGCAGGCTGATGGTCATCGGCTGCTGGAACTGTTGCATGTCCAGGCTGATGCGCAATTGGCCGGCTTTCACATCCTGAAACGTGATATTGCTCTGGTACAGGCCTTCGGCCTCACCCAGCAGGCCGTTTTTCGGGCGTTGCCCGGCTTCGGCCATGATCCGGTTGTCCACGCTGTAGATGGCCGCGTGGGCCACCAGCGGGTTCTTGGTCAGGTTGTTGAGCAGCACGTTGAGGCTGAGGATGTCGTTGGACACCAACAGCTCGGTCGCCGAGGTGGCGGTCTGGGTCGTCAAGCTCTCGCCCAGGGCGTCGGCTTGCTCGTGCATGGCCTGTTTGAACTGCAAACCCATCACGCAGGCGTAGATCACCAGGGCCAGGGCGACCAGGATCACGTTATGGCTGGCGATGCGTAATGCGATCGGTACACGGCGGTGGCGCAGTGCCCGGAAGATCAGCAGGAAGAAGTTATCGGTTTTTACTGGCGTGGGCCGGTTCACTTGCGCTCGGCTCTTGGTCCGTGAAGTTGACGCGCAGTATAGCGACAGGCCCAAGACCGGCAAAGCGCTGGCTGTGCCCGATGGTCACTGAAAGTGGGTAGAATGCGGTTTTTTTCCAGCTCGGGGGTGCGCTTTGCGCGAAATTGTCCTGATTAACATCACCGGTGTTGACCGTCCGGGTCTTACCGCAGCCATTACCGGTGTTCTGGCCCAGGGTGGCGTGACCATTCTCGACATCGGCCAGGCCGTGATCCACGACACCCTGTCGTTCGGCATCCTGGTGGAGATTCCAGATACCGAACAGGCGTCGTCTGTGCTCAAGGACATCCTGTTTACCGCCTATAAGCTGGACCAGCAGGTGCGTTTCACCCCGGTATCCGAAGCGGATTACCAGCACTGGGTGGCCGGCCAAGGCAAGAAACGCCACATCGTCACCCTGCTGACGCGCAAGGTCACCGCTGAACAATTGCAGCGGGTCAGCTCGATCACTGCGCAATATGGCTTGAATATCGACCATATCGACCGTCTGTCGGGTCGCATGCCCCTGGACACCCCGGCGGACCAGGGCAAGGGCTGCATCGAGTTCTCCGTGCGCGGTGAGCCGGCTGACCCGCAAGCCTTGCGCGCCGAGTTCCTCAGCGTGGCCCAGGAACTGAACGTGGATATCGCCTTCCAGGAAGATTCGCTGTTCCGTCGTAACCGGCGCCTGGCGGTGTTCGACATGGACTCGACTCTGATCGAAGCCGAAGTTATCGACGAGTTGGCCAAGGCCGCAGGTGTGGGCGAGCAAGTCTCGGCGATCACCGAGCGCGCCATGGCCGGCGAGCTGGATTTTCGCGCCAGCTTCAAGGAGCGCCTGGCATTGCTCAAGGGCCTGGACGTCAGCGTCCTCGATTCCATCGGCGCCTCCCTGCGCTTGACCGAAGGTGCCGAAACCCTGTTCGCCGAACTCAAGCGCCTGGGCTACAAGACCGCGATCCTCTCGGGCGGCTTTACCTACTTCGCCAAGCAATTGCAGGCCAAGCTGGGCATCGACTACGTGTTCGCCAACGAGCTGGAAGTGGTGGATGGCAAGGTGACGGGCGTGGCGGTCGAACCGATTGTCGATGCGCAACGCAAGGCTGACTTGCTCAAGGAGCTGGCACACAAGGAAGGTTTGCGTCTGGAGCAGACCATTGCGGTCGGCGACGGCGCCAACGACCTGCCGATGCTGGCTATTGCGGGGTTGGGCGTGGCCTTCCGGGCCAAGCCGCTGGTCAAGCAATCGGCCAAGCAGGCGATTTCGACCTTGGGGCTGGATGGTGTGTTGTATCTGTTGGGGCTGCGTGACCGCGACGGTCAATAACGACAGGAACGCGGTCAAAAATGTGGGAGCGGGCTTGCTCGCGAAGGCGGTGTGTCAGTCAACTAAGGTGTCACACCGCTTTCGCGAGCAAGCCCGCTCCCACATTTGATTTTCGCTGTATTCGGATCAGGCTTTTGGCAGCGCGATACCCTGGCCCATCTGCACCGGCGTTCCCGCCACCAGTTCTTCAGCCCATTTCACCTGATCCGGCCCAAACAGCACGATAGCGGTCGAACCCAGCTTGAAACGCCCCAGTTCCGCACCTTTTTCCAGGTGGATCGGCGCACGGGCGGCTTCGTCGTAGCGCACGGTTTTCAGCTCGCGCTTGGGCGGCGTTACCAGGCCGGCCCATACGGTTTCAATCGACGCGACAATCATCGCGCCCACCAATACCACGGCCATCGGGCCGCGTTCGGTGTCGAACAGGCAAACCACACGCTCGTTACGCGCAAACAACTCCGGCACGTTTTCGGCCGTGGTCTGGTTGACCGAGAAAATCCGCCCAGGCACGTAGACCATTTCCCGCAGGGTGCCGGCCAGTGGCATGTGCACGCGGTGGTAGTCCTTCGGCGACAGGTAAATGGTGGCAAAGTCGCCGCCCATGAACGGTGCGGCAACGGCGGCGTCGCCACCGAGCAGTTCCAGCACGCTGAAACTGTGGCCCTTGGCCTGGAACACGCGGCCGTGCTCGATCGGGCCGAGCTGGCTGACCGCGCCGTCTGCCGGGCTCAGCACCGCGCCTGGGGTTGGGTCCAGGGGGCGGGCGCCGTCTTTCAGGGCACGGGTGAAGAAGGCGTTGAAGTGCTCGTAAGCGGTCACGTCTTCTACCAGCGCCTGGGACATATCCACCTGGTAGCGCTTGGCGAACCAGGTGGTGAAGGCATTTTTAAACCAGCGCACACGGCATTCGGCAATGCAGCCGGCCAGGCGCGACAGCAGGTGGTGGGGCAGCAGGTACTGGCTGAGGATAAACAAACGCTTTTTCATGAACTGTCCTTAAACCTTAAATCTCAACGGGGGTGTCGGGGTGGTTGCCCCATTCGCCCCAGGAACCGGCATAACCTTTGACTCGCGGATAACCGAGCGCCTTGGCCACCAGGTAGGTGAAGCCAGAACGGTGGTGAGTCTGGCAGTGGGTAATGATTTCTTTGTCTTTGGTCAGGCCCAGGCCTTCGAGGATCTGCGGCATGTCGCGGCGGATCCGCAGGTTGCGTGCCTTGTCCATGCCCGCCGTCCATTCGAAGTTGACTGCGCCGGGAATATGCCCGCCCTTGGCCGCGAGGACTTTTTCGCCGCTGTATTCCAGCGGGCCACGGGCATCCCAGATGCCCAGGTCGGCAGCGCCGAGGCGGCTTTGCAGGTATTCGCGGGTGGCCGTGGGCTCGTCGTGCAGGGTCAGGCTGACCGGGCCGCCGACGGCTGCGGTGACCTCGGTGGACACGGGGTGCTGTTCATCCAGCCATGCCAGTAGGCCGCCATCAAGGTAGTGATATTTCTTGTGGCCGATCACGTCGAGCAACCAGATAAACCGCCCGGCCCAGCCGCCGCCTTCGTCGTCATACACCACGTAGGTGGCATCCGGGGTGTGGCCCAGTTCGCCGAACAGTTTCTCCAGGTCGGCCTTGGCCGGCAGCAGCCCTGGGGCCGGTGGCTGGCCCAACTGGGTGCGCTTGGGATCGACAAAGTGCGCGCCGGGGATATGCCCCTGGGCATAACGGGCGGCGCTGGTGAGGTCCACCAGAATCAACGGCTCGGCGGCGAGGCGACTAAGCAGGTCGCTGGGTTCGATCACCAGCGGCAAGCCAGAAAAGTCAGGCATGTGAGGTCTCCCGGGCGCTAGGTTGGGTGATAAAAGAGGGCGATTGTAACGCAAGCATCAAGCGGTGCGGTTGGTAAAGCAGTGCAGGGCTTTCTCGATGCATTGGGCGGTTTTGCCGAAGGCCTGCACGGTGGTTTCGGAGAACGGCCCGCCCCCCTGGTCGGCAATCATCAGCATCACCACCCGGCCGTTACAGCTCAGGGAGCGCAGCAGCAAATGCTCGCCGACGAACAGGCGCCGCAATGAAGCAGGCAGCAGCACCGCGAATTGTGCGTGATTTTCCGGGTTGAGGCGCACTTGCGCAGGCTTCTCCAGCAAGCGTTGCAGCAGCGTGCTTTGTGCGGACTCAAGGCTCAGGTTGGCAGCGTCCTTGGGCAGGCCATCGACCTGATGCACGCGCAAAGTGGCCAAGGCCTTGTCGGCCATCAGCAACATCACGCGCTGCATGCCACTGGCAACCAGGGCCTCCTTGGCGCAGGTGGTCAAGTGCATCGCATTGGCGAAGCGGCTGGGCTCCACCAGCAGCTCAGTACAACGCTTGCGCCACACCGCCAGGGCTTCGGCGGTCGGCGGCGGTGCGGGCAGCAGGCCGCGATGCACTCGTTGCATATGCCACGGCCAGATCAACGCCAGTGCCGGATGCCAGAGACCGGCGGTCAGGGTATGGCGCGCGCTGATGACCGCCTGTTGGTGCACCTGTTGCTGCACGTCGGCCAATGGTTGTTGCAGGTACAACGCGGTGAGGTACTGCCAGCGCTGGGTATGGGGGCAGGCCCAGGATTCCTGGGCCGCCAGTGCCATGCCATTGGCCAGCAGCACGGTATTGGCCGGCTGGTTCAGCCAGCGCCGCAGCGCCGGGTCGGCATCGAGTTTTTGCTGCTGGCTCAACGGCACTTCATCGCGGGCGATGTGCAGGGCCTTGACCAGTAAGCGTTGTTCCTTGAGCAGCAGTTGGTAGCCCTGGGACACCCAGATCGGCAGGCGCCAGGCCTCGGTCAGCTCCAGGCACAGTGCCAGCAGGGGCACGCCAAACAATTCCTGTTCGACCTTGCGTGCCGATTGACCCTTGTGGATCACCCGCAGCTCCCATTCCTCCAGGAGCTTGGGGTAGGCAACGGCCATCGGCCACAGCGGTGAAAGAAACAGCAGGCTGCCCCAATGAATATCCTGCCACAGGCGCGCCAGGCGGCTGGCAAACAGGCCGCTGGCTTGCTGCGAGGCATGCTGGCTGATCAGCTGCAATTGGCGCAGGGCCACGGGGATTTCGTTGAGCGGCACCGACGGCAGGCGCGCGAGCAGTTCTTCGGTGCGCTTGAGGCCGAGGCGGTTGATCGCCACTTCAAGGTTTTCTGCGGGCTCTGCCAGGCTGCCGTGGGCCTGGTTGTTGGCTTCACGCATGACGCTCAGGACCAGTGCCGGGCTGTCTTGCATCAGCTCTGCAATATCTCGCAACGAACGGCGACTGTCGCCGATGGCCTTGCACACGGCAATGTGGCTCGCCTGCGGGACGGGCAGGAGAACCTCGTCCAGACGCTTGATCCAGCCAGCCAGAGAGTTGGGTTTTGTAGTTGGGACTGTCGTTTCGTTTGCCATGATTGGGGCGCGATCATCACTTGCGGTCAACACGCCCGGAGTGGGCCGAACTGGCTTTTCGCCTTAACGGGCTATAGTCTGGCGCAGTTTTGCCGATAAGTAGAAGAAGAGTTTTTAGATCTTCCGAATATGTCCATGAACCCGACGGCGCAAGTACTCATCCCCTATGGCTAAAATTATCGGCATCATCGTCGTCATCGCAAGCGTGCTCGGCGGATACGTTCTGTCCCACGGCAAAATTGCTGCGCTGATCCAGCCCTTCGAAGTGCTGATCATCGGTGGTGCGGCGTTTGGCGCTTTCCTGCAGGCCAACCCTGGCTACATGACCATGCACGTGATCAAAAAGTCGCTGGGCATGTTCAGCTCGCGCTTTTCCCACACGTTCTATCTGGAAGTACTGGGCCTGGTCTACGAGATCCTTAACAAGAGCCGCCGCGAAGGCATGATGGCCATCGAGGCGGATATCGAGGACGCCGCAGCGAGCCCGATCTTCGCCAAGTACCCTGCCGTGCTCAAGGATGACCGCATGACCGCCTATGTCTGCGACTACCTGCGCATCATGTCCTCCGGCAACATGGCCCCCCACGAGCTGGAAGGCCTGTTCGACATGGAGCTGTTCAGCCTCAAGGAAGAACTCGAGCACCCATCCCACGCCGTGACCGGTATCGCCGACGGCATGCCCGGTTTCGGTATTGTCGCGGCAGTACTGGGGATCGTGGTGACCATGGCGTCCCTGGGCGAAGGCGACCAGGCGGCCATCGGTATGCACGTCGGCGCGGCGCTGGTGGGGACCTTCTTCGGTATTCTCGCGGCCTATGGCTTCTTTGGCCCGCTGGCCACCTCCCTGGCCCACGACGCCAAGGAAGAGCTGAATATCTACGAAGCGATCAAGGCGTCCCTGGTGGCTTCGGCTTCCGGCATGCCGCCATCCCTGGCGGTGGAGTTCGGGCGCAAGGTGCTGTATCCGAAGCACCGTCCAAGCTTTGCCGAGCTGGAACAAGCAGTTCGCGGTCGCTAAGCCATGGAAAACAACCAGCCGATTATCATCAAGCGCGTCAAGCGCTTCGCTGCCGGGCACCACGGTGGTGCCTGGAAAATTGCCTTCGCTGACTTTGCGACGGCGATGATGGCGTTCTTTTTGGTGTTGTGGCTGATGTCCACCGCGACGCCGGAACAGAAGATCGCCATCGCCGGTTACTTCAAGGACCCCATTGGGTTTTCCGAGAGCGGCACGCCGTTTGTGATCGACTTGGGCGGCTCGCCCGAATTGGCCCCTGAGCGCACCATCAACCCGGAGGTGCAAACCGAAGCGCCCCAGGAAAATATCCCGATCGAACGCCAGACCGTCGAGAGCATGGCCGAACAGGTCGAGCAGGAACGCCTGGAGTTGTTACTGCAAGAGTTGCAGAACAAGGTCGATGAAAACCCGCAACTGCAAAAATTCAAGGATCAGATCCACTTCGATATCACCCAGGACGGCCTGCGTATCCAGATCATGGATGCGGCCAATCGACCGATGTTCGACTCTGGCAGTGCACGCCTGAAGCCTTACTTCGAAGACATCCTGCTGGCCATGGCCGACACCATCAAGGCGGTGCCGAACAAGATCAGCGTCAGCGGCCACACCGATGCCAAGCCGTATTCGGGCCTGGGCGATTTCGGTAACTGGGAGTTGTCGGCCAACCGTGCCAACGCCGCCCGCCGCGTCCTGGTGGCCGGCAGTTATCCGGATACCCAGGTGGCGCGCGTCGTAGGCTTTGCTTCATCCCAACTGTTTGATGTCCAGGACCCGTTCAACCCGATCAACCGGCGCATTGATATTGTGGTGCTGACCAAAAAGGCTCAGCGTGCCATCGAAGGCGAGCAGGGTGCCCCTGCGCCGGTACCGACCCAGGGCGAGGGCGCACCGGGTGAAGTGCCGGTAGACCCGAATGCCCTGCCACCCGAGCAGCAGCCGTTGCCGGCCCATGAGTTGCGGCAGAAGCTGAATCTGTTTGACGAGGGTGGGGTGAAGGCTCCTACGGTGCCTGCGCCAGGCTCGTAGGCGTACCGTCTAAATGAAAGCGCCCCGATCAGTCGGGGCGTTTTTACTTGTGCTCAAAGTGGGAGGTAGGCTTTGACGCCACTGATCACGCCTTGCATATCATCGGTATTCAGCCGCGGTACGAAGTACTCCCGACCTTTGGAGCGGGTCTTTCTATGGAGCTTGTCGAGGCGCTCGAAACTCACGGTATAGATCATGTCGCACTTCACCCACAGCTCTTTGTAGCCATCGGACTGAAGTGGGTTGATGTGTAGCAGGTGGTGCCAGGCATGCTGGACTTCGGGGGCAGTAGAGGAGATCGGGACTACAGTGCACAGCCTGCGATTGTGGCTGGAGGTAGGGGATATCATCACGACTTTACGGATCTTCAGCATTTCAGGGGCGACAAAGCCTCGTGTGAAATCGCAGAGAAGAACATCGCCTTGTTTGGGGTGATAGTAGAGAGTCAATCGAATGTCCCGCAAAAGCAAAGCCGCCCGAAGGCGGCTTCATTCGACACGCAGTGGAGCTTGCTTCGCCCCTTCTGCGCCGCTGGATCAACTCCGGGAAGGATCCAGACTCCTGCCGACTTTCGCCGGTAACGGAGTGATTATGGGCATCAGGAATTCCGAATTCAAGCTGGCTTGTGTCAACGAGCCACCCAGTTGTCCTGAATTCTTGATGCCGGCCCCTATTAAATCAATGGAGTAGGGGGTTGCAGGCTGCACTTAAAGTGTATCGAGGCATGGCCACTCAGTAACTGCTTTCCGGCAAACTCGCGATGATCGAGCGATAGCTGTTCATGCGTTGTTGTTGCACGCGCCCGTCTTCCAGGGCCTTGAGCAACGCACAACCCGGCTCGCGGTCGTGCTTGCAGTCGCGGAAGCGGCACGTGCCGATCAAGTCGTTGAACTCGATGAAACCCGCTTCTACATCTGCGCGGCTGACGTGGCCCAGGCCGAATTCACGGATGCCGGGGGAGTCGATCAGCTCGCCACCGCCCGGGAAGTGGAACAGGCGTGCGGTGGTGGTGGTGTGCGTACCCTGGCCGGACAGCTCCGACAGCGGGCCGACGCGGGTCTCGACTTCCGGTAGCAGGCTGTTGACCAGCGACGACTTGCCCACGCCCGACTGGCCGACGAACACGCTGATGCGCCCGTCCAACTGCTGTTGCAGCTGTTCCATGCCGTTGCCATGGTGTGCCGAGACTTCCAGCACCGGGTAGCCCAACTGCCGATACACCGCAAGCAACGCATTCAGCGCCGGGGCGTTCTGGTCGTCGATCAGGTCGAATTTGTTCAGCAGCAACAGCGGGCGGATGCCAGCGTGCTCGGCCGCCACCAGGTAGCGGTCGATCAGGTTGGCGTGTGGCTCGGGCAGCGGGGCGAAGACGATGACAATCATGTCGACGTTGGCCGCCACCGGCTTGAGTTGACCACGGCTGTCCGGGCGGCGCAGTTCGGTGCTGCGCGGCAGTTGCGCGACGATCACCCCGATGCCTTGGTTGCCGGCACGCCACACCACTTTGTCGCCGGTTACCAGGGCCGGCAGGTTGGCGCGCAGGTGGCAGCGGAACACTTCGCCGGCCAGTTCGCCTTCCAGGGCCTCGACTTCGACCTGCACCCCAAAGTGCGCGATCACCAGGCCCGTTTGTTCGGGGCCCAGGTCGCCACCCTCCAGCGCTTCCACGGCGGAAGATTCACGTTTGGCGGCGCGGGCAGCGCGTTCACCCTGGATTTTTTCGATGCGCCAGTTTTGGCGACGGTTGAGCTGGCGTTTGGCCATTGGTGTTCCGTGTCGATAATGCAAAGGTTGGATAAAACGGTCGCGAGTCTAGCACGCCCCGCCTGCTAAACTGCGCAGCTACGCCAAGGTGCCAAGGAACCACGACATGCAAAACCCACAGAACCTGATTTGGATCGATCTGGAAATGACCGGTCTGAACCCTGACACCGACGTCATCATCGAGATGGCGACCATTGTCACCGACAGCAACCTCAACACCTTGGCCGAAGGTCCGGTGATCGCCATCCACCACAGCGACGCGGTGCTGGCCACCATGGACGAGTGGAACACCCGCACCCACGGTAACTCGGGCCTTACCCAGCGCGTGCGCGACAGCCGCATCAGCATGGCCGAGGCTGAGGCCCAGACGATTGCCTTCCTGGAAAAGTGGGTGCCCAAGGGCAAGTCGCCGATCTGTGGCAACAGCATCTGCCAGGACCGCCGCTTCCTTTATACCCATATGAAGGGGCTGGAAAGCTACTTCCACTACCGCAACCTCGATGTGTCGACCTTGAAAGAACTGGCCGCGCGTTGGGCGCCAGAGGTCAAGGACAGCTTCCATAAGGGCAGCACCCACCTGGCCCTGGATGATATCCGCGAGTCGATTGCCGAGTTGCAGCATTACCGCAAGCATTTCATCAAGGCTTGAATTCGTGGCGCCAGGGCTGGCGCCATCGCGGGCAAGCCCGCTCCCACAGTTGCTGTGGGGTGTGTGCAAAGTTCTGTGCCCTCAAGCCACACATTTGATCGCATTCCAAGTGTGGGCATGCTCGGTCTTTCGCCGAGCGCCCCCTTTTGGTGCCTTCGCCAAATGATTAGACTGCGCGCCTCTTTGCAAGGATCGCCATCATGCTGCTGATGCTCTACCTCATTGCCATCACCGCCGAAGCCATGACCGGCGCCTTGTCCGCCGGCCGTCGTGGCATGGACTGGTTTGGCGTGGTGTTGATCGCCTGCGTGACGGCGCTGGGTGGCGGTTCGGTGCGCGATGTGTTGCTCGGCCATTACCCGCTGACCTGGGTCAAACACCCGGAATACCTGGTGCTGACCTCGGTAGCGGCATTGGTGACGATCTTTATCGCCCCGCTGATGCGCCACTTGCGCTCACTGTTTTTGGCGCTGGACGCCGTAGGCCTGGTGGCTTTCACCCTGATCGGCTGCATGACGGCCCTGGAAATGGGGCACGGCATGCTGGTGGCCTCGGTCAGCGGGGTAATCACCGGAGTCTTCGGCGGGATCCTGCGGGATATTTTCTGTAACGATATTCCGTTGATCTTCCGCCGCGAGTTGTATGCCAGCGTGTCGTTCCTCGCCGCCTGGTGCTACATGCTGTGCATCTACCTCGAACTGCCCAGCGAGCAAGCGATTCTGCTCACCCTGTTCAGCGGTTTTCTACTGCGACTGCTGGCCATCCGCTTTCACTGGGAAATGCCCAAGTTCGTCTACAACGACGAACATTGACGCGTCGCGTGCTGGTTCAGCGCCCATTCGACATGTTCGCGGACCAGTTCGGAGGGGTAGTCCCGGCGCGCCTTCAAGGCTTCCAGCACCGGAATGCTGGAAGGCGCGTTGCCCAGGCCCACGGCCAGGTTGCGCAGCCAACGCTCATAACCGGCGCGGCGTAGCGGCGAGCCTTCGGTGCTGCTGAGGAATTTATCCTCATCCCACATAAATAACTCGGCCAGTTCGGCGTTATCCAGGTTGTGGCGCGGCTTGAAATCGCTTTCTCCTGAAGGTCGGGCGAAACGATTCCACGGGCAAACGATCTGACAGTCATCGCAGCCGAACACGCGGTTGCCAATCAGTGGCCGCAGATCCTCGGGGATTGCGCTCTTGAGCTCGATGGTCAAGTAGGAAATGCAGCGCCGGGCGTCCAGCACATAGGGCCCGACGAAGGCATTGGTGGGGCAGATGTCCAGGCAGGCGGTGCAGCGGCCGCAGTGTTCGCTGCTGTGGGGCGGGTCGACGGGCAGCGGCAGGTCGACGAACAGTTCGCTGAGGAAGAAGTAGCTACCGGCCTTGCGGTTGAGGACCAGGGTGTTTTTGCCGATCCAGCCCAGGCCGGCTTGTTCGGCGATGGCTTTTTCCAGCACTGGGGCGCTGTCGACGAAGGCGCGAAAACCAAACGGTCCGATCTGTGCCTGGATGCGGTCGGCCAGTTGCTGCACGCGCTTGCGGATCAGCTTGTGGTAGTCGCGGCCCAGGGCGTAGCGGGAGATATAGGCTTTTTCGGGTTGGGCCAGCAGTTGCGCCATTTGCGTATCGCCGGGTAGGTAATCCATGCGCAGGGACACCACGCGCAAGGTGCCGGGTACCAACTCGTCCGGGTGCGAGCGTTTGCTGCCATGGGCGCCCATGTAGTCCATCTCGCCGTGGTAGCCCGCGTCGAGCCAGCGCTGCAGGTGCTGTTCATGCTCAGCCAGGTCCAGGCCGCTGATGCCGACTTGTTGAAAGCCCAGCTCGCGACCCCAGTCTTTGATCGATTGGGCGAGGGCGGGCAGATCGGTGGTAATAGCAGGCATGAGACGAGAGAAACCGCAGGTTAGATGGGTATAATTCTGCCAGACATCGGAGCTTGAAGACGCATGCCGCAGACAAAACACGAAATAACCGACGTGCAGCCCCTGTTGCCCGGCCAATTGCCGCAACTGGCTGCGCGTTCCCCAGAGGCCCACAAGGGGCAGTTTGGTCACGTCCTGGTGATTGGTGGCGACCATGGCTTTGGCGGCGCCGCGCTGCTGAGTGCCGAAAGCGCCTTGCGCAGCGGTGCTGGCCTGGTGTCCCTGGCGACCCGCAGTGAACATGTCCCCGCCGCTTTGACCCGCTTGCCGGAAGTCATGGTGCGCGGCGTGCATTCGGCCAATCAGTTGATGGGCTTGCTGGAAAAAGTCTCGGTGATGGTTGTCGGCCCTGGTCTGGGCGACATGGCGTGGGGCAAAAGCCTACTGTCGGTGGCCGCCAATGCCCGGCAACCCCAGGTCTGGGATGCCGATGCGCTGAACCTGCTGGCCGCAGGCCATGTAACCTTGCCGGCCGATTGCGTGATCACTCCGCACCCAGGGGAGGCGGCGCGGCTGATGGGGATCTCGACAGCCGAGGTTCAGGCCGACCGGCTTAAGGTGGCGCGCGCGCTGAGCCAGAAATTCAATGCAGTCACGGTGCTCAAGGGCGCGGGCAGCCTGATCGCCAGCCCGGATGGGCGGGTGGCGCGCTGTGATCAGGGGCATCCGGCCATGGCATCGGCGGGCCTGGGGGATGTGCTCGCCGGCTTGACCGGCGCGCTGCTGGCCCAAGGCATGCCGGCGTTCGAGGCCGCCAGCCTGGCAGTGTGGTTGCACGCCACGGCCGGCGATCGTCAGGGCACCTTGGGTCGCGGCCTGGTGGCCAGTGACCTGATTCCCGCCATTCGTCAGTTGTTGGAGGAGCAGTCACCGTGTCTGAAGTAACGCTGTTTATAGCGGATGAAGAGGCCATGGTGGCTCTCGGCAAGAGCATTGCCGAGATCACCGGGGGTGTGGGCCTGATTTTTCTGCAAGGTGATCTGGGCGCCGGCAAAACCACGCTGTCGCGCGGCATCATTCGCGGGCTTGGGCATAGCGGGGCAGTGAAAAGTCCGACGTTCACCCTGGTAGAACCTTACGAGATCGGTGAGGTGCGGGCGTTCCATTTCGACCTGTATCGCCTGGTGGATCCCGAGGAATTGGAGTACATGGGCATCCGCGATTACTTCGATGGCGACGCCTTGTGCCTGATCGAGTGGCCGGACAAGGGCACAGGCTTTTTGCCAAAGCCCGACCTGACCATTACCATTACTGCGCATAACCATGGGCGTCAGTTGAAATTGTTGTCCCAGAGCGCGCGCAGTGAGTCCTGGTGTGCCGCTTTGGCTTTGAAATTCTAATAATGGGTGGGTTAGGTATGCGCTTTCGCGCGTTGGTTGCTGTCGTGGGGGTGTTGCTTGCGGCAATGACTGTCAATGCTCTGGCTGCTTCACAGGTGAAAAGTGTGCGCCTGTGGCGAGCTCCGGATAACACGCGACTGGTGTTCGACCTGTCTGGCCCGGTCCAGCACAGTGTCTTTACCCTGACGGCGCCTGATCGCCTGGTGATTGACATCAATGGTGCGACCCTGGCCGCGCCCCTGAAGGTCTCCACTGCGAACACGCCGATTACCGCGATGCGCTCGGCCCAGCGCACGCCGACCGACCTGCGGGTGGTCATCGACCTGAAAAAGGTCGTGACGCCGAAGAGTTTTTCCCTCGCGCCGAACGCCCAGTATGGCAACCGCCTGGTGGTCGATCTGTTCGATAACCCTGCCGATGCGGCGCCAGCCCCGGCACCTGCGCCTTCGGTCGCCACCACGCCAGCCGTGCCGGTCAGCCCCGCGCAGCCCCAGGTCAAGTTGCCACCGCTGCCGCCAGCCCCGGCCGGCAAACGTGACGTCATCGTGGTGATCGACGCCGGCCACGGCGGTGAAGACCCGGGCGCCTCGGGCTCCCGTGGCCAGCACGAAAAAGACGTGGTCCTGGCCATCGCTCGCGAATTGCAGCGCCAGATCAACGGGATGAAAGGCTACCGCGCCGAATTGACCCGTACCGGCGACTACTTCATCCCGCTGCGCGGGCGTACCGAAATCGCCCGCAAGAAGGGCGCCGACCTGTTCGTGTCGATCCACGCCGACGCCGCCCCGTCGAAGGCCGCCTTTGGCGCCTCGGTGTTTGCCCTGTCGGATCGTGGCGCCACATCCGAGACCGCACGCTGGCTGGCCGACAGCGAAAACCGTTCCGACTTGATCGGCGGTGCCGGCAACGTGTCCCTGGATGACAAGGACCGCATGCTCGCGGGTGTATTGCTGGATCTGTCGATGACTGCCTCGCTGACCTCCAGCCTGAACGTCGGGCAGAAAGTCCTGACCAACATGGGCCGGGTCACCCCGTTGCACAAGCAGCGGGTGGAGCAGGCCGGGTTTATGGTGCTCAAGTCGCCGGATATCCCGTCGATCCTGGTCGAAACCGGCTTTATCTCCAACGCCAACGAAGCCAACAAGCTGGCCAGCGCCAGCCACCAGCAGGCGCTGGCGCGCTCCATCAGTTCCGGCGTGCGTCAGTTCTTCCAGCAGAACCCGCCGCCCGGCACCTATATCGCCTGGCTGCGGGACTCCGGGAAAATCGCCCAGGGCCCGCGTGACCATCGGGTGCAGCCCGGCGACACCGTGGCCATGCTGGCCGTGCGTTTCCAGGTCTCGGCCGCCACCTTGCGCAGCGCCAACAACCTGAAAACCGATGAACTGAAAGTCGGCCAGGTGTTGACCATCCCCGGCACTGAATTGGCAGCACAGTAATGAGCGAATCGGTATTGAACAGCGCTTCGCGCATCGAACTGCTCAGCCCGCGGCTGGCCAACCAGATCGCTGCGGGCGAGGTGGTTGAGCGCCCGGCCTCGGTGATCAAGGAACTGCTGGAAAACAGCCTCGACTCCGGCGCCAAGCGCATCGACGTGGATGTCGAGCAGGGCGGCGTCAAGCTGCTGCGGGTACGCGACGACGGTAGCGGGATTTCCTCGGACGACCTGCCGCTGGCACTGGCACGCCATGCCACCAGCAAAATCCGTGACCTGGAAGACCTTGAGCGGGTGATGAGCCTGGGCTTTCGTGGTGAGGCGCTGGCGTCAATCAGCTCCGTGGCGCGCCTGACCCTGACTTCCCGCACCCGTGGCGCCGAACAGGCCTGGCAGGTAGAAACCGAAGGCCGCGACATGGCCCCTCGGGTCCAGCCGGCAGCCCATCCAGTGGGCACCTCGGTGGAAGTGCGCGACCTGTTCTTCAATACCCCGGCGCGGCGTAAATTCCTCAAGGCCGAAAAAACCGAATTCGATCACCTGCAAGAAGTCATCAAGCGCCTGGCCCTGGCGCGTTTTGATGTGGCCTTCCACCTGCGCCACAACGGCAAGACCATCCTCAGCCTGCACGAGGCCAATGACGATGCCGCCCGCGCCCGACGCGTGTCGGCAATCTGCGGCGCAGGCTTCCTGGAACAGGCGCTGCCGATTGAGATCGAGCGTAACGGCCTGCATTTGTGGGGTTGGGTCGGCCTGCCGACGTTCTCCCGCAGCCAGGCAGACTTGCAGTATTTCTTTGTGAATGGCCGTGCCGTGCGCGACAAGCTGGTGGCCCATGCGGTGCGCCAGGCCTATCGCGACGTGCTGTTCAATGGCCGGCACCCAACCTTTGTACTGTTTTTTGAAGTGGATCCCGCGGTGGTCGACGTCAACGTGCACCCGACCAAGCACGAGGTGCGCTTCCGTGACGGGCGCATGGTCCATGACTTCCTCTATGGCACCTTGCACCGCGCCTTGGGCGATGTGCGCCCGGACGATCAACTGGCGGCGCCGATTGTCACCGCCGTCGTCCGCCCGACAGGGCCGGAGGCCGGTGAATTCGGGCCCCAGGGCGAAATGAGCCTGGCGGCCAACCTGCTGCAATCGCCGCAAGCCCAGCCAAGTTACCCGGCGCCGGGTTCCGGCGCGGGGGCGGGCTATCAGTATCAATACACCCCGCGTCCGCAATCGGCGGTGCCGGTGGCCGAGGCCCAGGCGGCCTATCGCGAATTCTTCGCGCCGCTGCCCGGTGCCGAGCCGGGCGCAGTGGCCCTGCCGGAAGGCGGCGGTGATATCCCGCCCCTGGGTTATGCCCTGGCCCAGCTCAAGGGCATCTATATCCTCGCGGAAAACGCCCACGGCCTGGTGCTGGTGGACATGCACGCGGCCCACGAACGGATCATGTACGAGCGCCTGAAGATCGCCATGGCCAGTGAAGGCCTGAGCGGCCAGCCATTGCTGGTGCCGGAGTCCCTGGCGGTGAGCCAGCGGGAAGCCGATTGCGCCGAGGAGCACCACGCGGTGTTCCAGAAACTGGGTTTTGAGTTGCAGCGCCTGGGCCCGGAAACCCTGGCCATCCGGCAGATTCCCGCCTTGCTCAAGCAGGCCGAGGCCAATCGGCTGGTGGCCGACGTGCTGGCGGACCTGATGGAATACGGCACCAGTGACCGGATCCAGGCGCATATCAACGAACTGCTCGGCACCATGGCCTGCCACGGCGCGATCCGCGCCAACCGGCGCCTGGCCCTGCCGGAAATGAACGGCCTGCTGCGGGACATGGAAAACACCGAGCGCAGTGGCCAGTGCAACCATGGCCGACCGACCTGGACCCAAATGGGCCTGGATGATCTGGACAAACTATTCCTGCGCGGCCGCTGATGAGCTCTCTACCTCCCGCCATCTTCCTGATGGGCCCGACGGCCGCCGGCAAGACAGACCTTGCGATCGAGCTGACCAAGGTTTTGCCCTGTGAGCTGATCAGTGTCGATTCAGCCCTGGTATACCGGGACATGGACATTGGTACCGCCAAGCCGTCCAAGGAGCTGTTGGCCGCCCATCCCCATCGACTGATCGACATTATTGATCCGTCGCAAAGCTACTCGGCGGCGGATTTTCGTACCGATGCCCTGGCGGCCATGGCTGAAATCACCGCGCGGGGCAATATCCCGCTGCTGGTGGGCGGCACGATGCTCTATTACAAGGCGCTGCAGGAAGGCTTGGCCGACATGCCGCCCGCCGATCCGCAGGTGCGCGCTGAAATCGAAGAAGAGGCTGCGCGCCTTGGTTGGCAGGCCCTGCACGAGCAATTGGCGGCGATTGACCCGGTATCTGCCGCGCGCATTCACCCCAACGACCCCCAGCGCTTGAGCCGGGCTCTGGAAGTCTGGCGCGTGAGTGGCCAGACAATGACGGCCCATCGCCTCAGACAATCTGCGCAAAGTACTGACGCAGGCACCTCTGGACCGGGACAATTGCCCTATACTGTCGCCAATCTGGCTATCGCTCCGGCGAATCGGCAGGTGCTGCATGAACGAATTGCACAAAGATTCACAATTATGTTGGAACAGGGGTTCGTGGAGGAGGTCGTAGCACTGCGTTCAAGAGGTGATCTGCATCCGGGATTGCCTTCGATACGTGCTGTAGGCTACCGCCAAGTCTGGGATCATCTGGATGGCAAGCTGACGTCAGCCGAAATGCAGGAGCGCGGCATTATTGCCACGCGCCAATTGGCAAAACGCCAGTTCACTTGGCTGCGCAGCTGGACTGACCTGCATTGGCTGGACAGTCTGGATTGCGACAATCTGTCACGCGCCTTGAAATACTTGGGAACGGTCTCCATATTGAGCTGAGTCCTTGCAATTGCCGTCTATCCTTGGGGGGGTGACGGTCACAAGCTATCTATTTTTCCGATTTTTTATTATTGATCCTTAAAGGAGTGCGGCACATGTCAAAAGGGCATTCGCTACAAGACCCTTACTTGAATACTTTACGTAAAGAGAAAGTTGGGGTTTCCATCTATCTGGTCAACGGCATCAAGCTGCAAGGTACGATCGAGTCTTTCGACCAGTTCGTGATCCTGCTGAAAAACACCGTCAGCCAGATGGTCTACAAACACGCTATCTCGACAGTAGTGCCGGTTCGTCCAATTCGTCTGCCTAGCGCAACCGAATCCGAACAGGGTGACGCTGAGCCAGGTAACGCCTGATAGGAGTCTCCTTTGTTCTTTGAGCGCCACGGTGGTGGTGAGCGAGTAATCCTCGTTCACTTGGATGGACAGGACCCTGAGGCGCGCGAAGATCCGCAGGAGTTTCAGGAGCTGGCAAATTCGGCCGGCGCCGAGACCGTCGCGTTTTTTAACGTGCCGCGTCATCGGCCAACCGCCAAATTTCTGATTGGCAGCGGCAAGGTCGAGGAACTGCGCGACCTGGTCCATGCCGAAGAAGCCGATCTGGTTATCTTCAATCACATCCTCACGCCCAGTCAGGAACGTAACCTCGAACGTGTTTTCGAGTGTCGCGTGATTGACCGTACCGGTCTGATTCTCGATATCTTCGCCCAACGCGCCCGTACCCATGAAGGCAAGCTCCAGGTCGAACTGGCCCAGCTTGACCACATGAGCACCCGCCTGGTTCGCGGCTGGACGCACCTTGAGCGTCAGGGTGGCGGTATCGGCATGCGTGGGCCGGGTGAAACCCAGCTCGAAACCGACCGGCGTCTGCTGCGGGTGCGCCTGCGCCAGATCAAGGGCCGGCTGGAGAAGGTGCGCAGCCAGCGCGAGCAATCGCGACGCGGCCGTACTCGTGCGGATATCCCTACCGTGTCCCTGGTGGGCTACACCAACGCCGGTAAATCCACGCTGTTCAACAACGTGACCAAATCGGACGTGTACGCGGCAGACCAGCTGTTCGCCACCCTTGACCCGACCTTGCGCCGTCTGGAACTCGACGACCTGGGGCCGATTGTGCTGGCCGACACTGTGGGCTTCATCCGCCACTTGCCGCACAAGCTGGTCGAGGCATTCCGGTCTACGCTCGAAGAGTCGAGCAACTCCGACCTGCTGCTGCACGTCATTGATGCGGCCGAGCCTGACCGGATGTTGCAGATCGAGCAGGTCATGGTAGTACTGGGTGAGATTGGCGCCCAGGACTTGCCGATCCTCGAGGTCTATAACAAACTCGATTTGCTTGAAGGTGTGGAGCCGCAAATCCAGCGCGACGAAAACGGCAGGCCCCAGCGGGTCTGGCTGTCGGCGCGGGACGGTAGCGGTCTGGAATTGCTTGAGCAGGCGATTGCCGAGTTGCTCGGTGGCGATTTGTTCGTCGGCACCTTGCGCTTGCCTCAGCGTTTTGCTCGACTGCGTGCTCAGTTCTTTGAGCTGGGTGCCGTACAGAAAGAAGAACACGACGAAGAGGGTGTCAGCCTGCTGGCTGTTCGTTTGCCTCGTTCGGAGCTCAATCGGCTGGTGAGTCGTGAGGGCGTTGTACCGACGGAGTTCCTCGAACAACACACTTTGCAATAAAAGCCTGAGAAAGCGGTTGTGCCGCTGTGGCAGGCATTCTGTAGCATTGGTCGGCGCGCCGTGGGTGCGTCTTTGCTTTATCAGATGGAGAGCGCTATGGCTTGGAATGAGCCGGGTGGCAACTCGAATAATCAGGATCCTTGGGGTGGTAAACGCCGCAATAATGGCGACCGCAAGGGGCCACCAGATCTCGACGAGGCCTTCCGAAAGCTGCAGGAAAGCCTGAATGGGTTGTTCGGTGGTGGAAAAAAACGTGGTGGTGACGACGGCGGTCGCACAGGCAAGGGCGGCGGCTACGGCCTGCTTGGCCTGGGCCTCGTGGCGCTGGCGGCTGTCTGGCTGTACAGCGCGGTCTATGTGGTGGACGAGCAGGAGCAAGCCGTGGTGCTGCGCTTCGGCAAGTACTACGAGACTGTCGGCCCCGGCCTGAATATCTACTTCCCGCCGATCGACAAGAAGTACATGGAGAACGTCACGCGTGAGCGTGCCTACACCAAGCAGGGCCAGATGCTGACCGAAGACGAGAACATCGTCGAAGTGCCGCTGACCGTGCAGTACAAGATCAGCAACCTGCAGGACTTCGTGCTTAACGTCGACCAGCCGGAAATCAGCTTGCAGCACGCGACCGAAAGCGCCCTGCGCCACGTAGTGGGTTCCACTGCGATGGACCAGGTGCTGACCGAAGGCCGTGAACTGATGGCCAGCGAGATCAAGGAGCGCCTGCAACGGTTCCTCGATACCTATCGCACCGGTATCACCGTTACCCAGGTCAACGTACAGAGCGCAGCGGCACCGCGTGAAGTGCAGGAAGCCTTCGATGACGTGATCCGCGCCCGTGAAGACGAGCAGCGTTCGCGCAACCAGGCTGAAACCTACGCCAACGGCGTGGTGCCGGAAGCCCGTGGTCAGGCCCAGCGCATCCTTGAAGATGCCAACGGTTACCGCGACGAAGTCGTGTCCCGCGCCAAGGGTGAGGCTGACCGCTTCACCAAGCTGGTGGCCGAGTACCGCAAGGCACCGGAAGTCACCCGCGAGCGTCTGTACCTAGACACCATGCAGGAAGTCTTCACCAACACCAGCAAGGTTCTCGTGACCGGCAACAAAGGTGGGCAGAACAATCTGCTGTACCTGCCGCTGGACAAGATGATCGAAGGTGGTCGTAGCGCCGGCAGTACTTCGTCTTCCGCCAGTTCGACTGCCGCTGCCAACGAAGCGAGCGCCCGTGCGGCCGCTGACTTGCAGCAACAGCAAACACGTTCCCGGGAGAGTCGTTGATGAGCAATAAATCGCTGACCGCCCTGATTGTGGGCGTCGTCGTGGTCATCGCTGCCTGGAACTGCTTCTACATCGTGGCTCAGACCGAGCGTGCGGTGTTGCTGCAATTCGGGCGTGTGGTCCAGGCTGATGTCCAGCCGGGCCTGCATGTGAAAGTCCCCTACGTCAACCAGGTGCGCAAGTTTGACGCCCGCCTGATGACCCTGGATGCACCGACACAGCGTTTCCTGACCCTGGAAAAGAAAGCCGTGATGGTTGACGCCTACGCCAAGTGGCGCGTCAAGGATGCCGAGCGCTTCTACACCGCGACTTCCGGCCTCAAGCAGATTGCCGACGAGCGTTTGTCCCGTCGTCTGGAATCGGGCCTGCGCGACCAGTTTGGTAAGCGCACCCTGCACGAGGTGGTATCCGGTGAACGTGATGCGCTGATGGCTGACATCACCCGTTCGTTGAATACCATGGCGGAAAAAGAGCTGGGTATCGAAGTGGTCGATGTTCGGGTCAAGGCCATTGACCTGCCCAAGGAAGTGAACCGCAGCGTGTTCGAGCGTATGAGCACCGAGCGTGAGCGTGAGGCGCGTGAGCACCGTGCCAAGGGTAACGAACTGGCTGAAGGTATCCGTGCGGATGCCGACCGTCAGCGTCGCGTACTGTTGGCAGAGGCCTATCGTGAGTCTGAAGAGGCTCGTGGTGATGGTGATGCCCAAGCCGCGTCGATCTACGCCAAGGCTTATGGCCAGGACCAGGAGTTCTACGCGTTCTACCGTAGCCTGCGTGCCTACCGTGAAAGCTTTGCGAACAAAACCGATGTCATGGTGCTGGACCCAAGTAGCGATTTCTTCCGCTACCTGGAAAAGTCCAAGTAACCCGCAGACTGGCTGGTTCCACTCCGTCGGGCGGCTAAAACGCTCGGCGGGGTGATCCTTTCGGAAAACGGGTGTATGATGCGGCAGCCGGGAAATTCCCGGCTTTTTTGCGTCTGCATGTTTGATTGTTGTTGTGCGTTGCAGGCGTGACAGGTTTTTCGAGGAAAGTGCCCGACGAGGCCGTCTACAGGCCATTCGTCACGTCGCTCTTGCGCGTGGTTTATGCAGGGGCCGGGTATTTTCTGCTTCACTCAAGGCTCGCCCAAGGGCAGGCCGGGTCATAGGGGAATGGCGTAATGGCAACGGTAGACCGCTGGCTGCTGCCAGATGGCATCGAAGAAGTACTGCCACCAGAGGCTGCGCGTATTGAAATCGCGCGTCGCCAGGTGTTGGATCTGTTCCAGAGCTGGGGTTACGAGTTTGTCGTGACTCCCCATATCGAGTACCTGGAATCCCTGCTGACCGGCGCGGGCCAGGACCTGGATCTGCGCACCTTCAAGGTCATCGACCCGCAATCGGGTCGGCAAATGGGCTTTCGCGCCGACATCACGCCGCAAGTGGCGCGCATTGATGCGCATACCTTGCGTCGTGAAGGGCCGAGCCGCCTGTGCTACGCCGGCAGCGTGCTGCATGCGCAACCGCGCGCCTTGTCATCGTCCCGTAGCCCGATCCAGTTGGGCGCCGAGTTGTATGGCGATGCGAGCCCGAGCAGCGACGTTGAAGTCATCAGCCTGATGCTGGCGATGCTGCAACTGGCCGATGTGCCGGATGTCCACATGGACCTGGGGCATGTCGGTATCTACCGTGGCCTGGCCCGTGCGGCCGGTTTGTCCGGCGAAGTGGAGCAGCAGTTGTTCGATGCCCTGCAGCGCAAGGCCATCGACGAAGTGATCGCCCTGACCGAAGGCGTGCCTGCCGACCTGGCTGGCATGCTGCGTGCGCTGGTGGATCTGTGTGGTGGTCGCGAAGTGCTGACCGCTGCCCGTGATCGCCTGGCCAACGCGCCGGCCCCGGTGCTGGCGGCCCTGGACGACGTGCTGGCGATTGCCGAGCAGTTGTCGGCGCGCTTCCCGCAACTGCCGTTGTATTTTGACCTGGGTGAGCTGCGCGGCTACCACTACCACACCGGTGTGGTGTTCGCGGTGTTTGTTCCGGGCGTGGGCCAAGCCATCGCCCAGGGCGGTCGTTATGACGATATCGGCGCCGACTTCGGTCGTGCCCGTCCGGCGACTGGCTTTTCCACCGATTTGAAAACCCTGGTGACCCTGGGGCGTGCTGAAGTCGAGCTACCGTCTGGCGGTATCTGGATGCCAGACAGTACGGACGCGGCACTCTGGCAGCAGGTCTGCCAGTTGCGCAGTGAGGGTCAGCGTGTCGTCCAGGCCTTGCCTGGGCAGCCATTGGCCGCCGCCCGTGAAGCGGACTGCGACCGGCAATTGATTCAGCAGAACGGGCTTTGGCAAGTATCGCCACTGGCTTCTTGAGTTTTCCTGCCGGCCAACGCCGGCACCAAGTTTGCGCGAATGAGGACAAGTGTTATGGGTAAGAATGTCGTAGTCCTGGGCACCCAATGGGGTGATGAGGGCAAAGGCAAGATCGTTGATCTGCTGACCGAACATGCTGCCGCCGTAGTGCGCTACCAAGGTGGCCACAACGCTGGCCACACCCTGGTCATCGATGGCGAAAAAACCGTCTTGCACCTGATCCCGTCGGGCGTACTGCGCGAAGGCGTGCAGTGCCTGATCGGCAACGGCGTGGTGGTTGCACCTGACGCCCTGCTGCGCGAGATCACCAAGCTGGAAGAGAAAGGCGTACCGGTGCGCGAGCGCCTGCGTATCAGCCCGTCCTGCCCGCTGATCCTGTCCTTCCACGTTGCGCTGGACCAGGCCCGTGAAAAGGCCCGTGGCGAGCTGAAGATCGGCACCACCGGTCGCGGTATCGGCCCGGCCTACGAAGACAAGGTTGCACGTCGTGGCCTGCGTGTGGGCGACCTGCTCAACATGCCGCGCTTTGAAGACAAGCTGCGTGAACTGGTGGATTACCACAACTTCATGCTGGTCGGTTACTACAAAGAGCCAGCCATTGAGTTCGACAAGACCCTGGCCGAGTGCAAGGAATACGCCGAGCTGCTCAAGCCGCTGATGCTGGACGTGACTGCCGAGCTGCACGACCTGCGTCGCGCCGGCAAAGACATCATGTTCGAAGGTGCCCAGGGCTCGTTGCTGGACATCGACCACGGTACCTACCCGTACGTGACCAGCTCCAACACCACCGCTGGCGGCGTTGCGACGGGTTCGGGCGTTGGTCCGATGTTCCTGGACTACATCCTGGGCATCACCAAGGCCTACACCACGCGCGTAGGTTCGGGTCCGTTCCCGACTGAGCTGTTCGACGACGTCGGTGCGCACCTGGCCAAGCAAGGTCACGAGTTCGGCGCGACGACCGGTCGTGCCCGTCGTTGTGGCTGGTTCGATGCTGTCATCCTGCGTCGCGCTATCGACGTGAACAGCATCTCGGGCATCTGCCTGACCAAGCTGGACGTACTCGACGGCCTGGAAACCATCAACATCTGCGTCGGCTACAAAGACGCAGAAGGTAATGATGTTGCCCCGACCGACGCTGACAGCTACGTGGGCCTGCAGCCTGTGTACGAAGAAGTGCCGGGCTGGAGCGAGTCGACCGTGGGTGCCAAGACCCTGGAAGAACTGCCAGCTAACGCCCGCGCCTACATCAAGCGCGTTGAAGAGCTGATTGGCGCGCCGATCGACATTATTTCGACGGGCCCGGACCGCAACGAGACCATCGTTTTGCGTCATCCGTTCGCTTAATAAGCTGTTGATGTAAAAAGCAAAGGGTCCCTTCGGGGGCCCTTTGTCGTTTCTGCGGTGCGCACGGCACGACCCTTGCTATGTTTCTCTCTTTCGCGGTGCTATCAATTTAATGGCACCCGTGGTGGAGGGATTCCCGATGTCTGCCGTTCTCTCATTGTTACAAAGCCGGCTGTTGAGGCCGGTGTTCGTTACCCTTGGTATCGCTCTTTTGGTGCAAGTGCTGGTGGCGGTCGCCCTGACCCGGAGCACAGTCACGGCCCTGGAAGCCGATTTGGGCAAACGCCTGGGTGTGGACAGCCAGAAACTGTCGGGCGAATTGACCCAGGCCGGCAAGGAAGTGACGTCCAGCCTGGATAGCTTGTCGGCCAGCACCAGCGACCGTCTGACGGCCGGGCTTTCTGCGCGGTTGAAGCAAGAGCAGCAGCAACTGCGTACGACCCTGGAAAAGGACCTGAAGGACTCTGCCAATGACATGGCGCAGTTGCTGGCCTCGGTTGCACCCCGTGCAATGTGGGACAGCGATGTTCCGGCGTTGTCGGAGTTCGCCCGGCGTGCCCAGCGCAATCCCAATGTGCTGTTTGTGGTGTATGACGACGCCACAGGCCAGCACCTGACCCGTTATTTGAACCGGGAAAACCCGATCAACAAGGCGCTCCTGGAAAAAGGCCAGGGCGACCGTGCGCTGGATAAAGTGTTGAATGCCGCGAAAAACGACCCTTCGGTGTACTACGTCGAAGCGTCCATCAGCCCCAATGGTGTAGAGATCGGCAAGGTGCTGATGGGGGTTTCCACCGCAGCGGTCGAGGCGGACCTGGCGGCGCTGGACCAGCGTTTTACCGCGCTGATCGCCAGTGGCGGTCAATTGGTGGGCGACAGCCTCAAAGGCGCGGCGGCGGACAGTGCGGCGGCCATGGGTGCCCGTCTGCAGTCGGCGCAGGCCACGGCCACGCAAATGACCGCTAATACCTCCAGCGCCGTACAAGAGGCCGCGCAGGCCCTGCGCTGGCGTATCGGTCTGGGTCTGGCGGTGGTGGGCCTGGGTGTGCTGTTGCTGATTGCCGTGGTGCTGGGGCGGCGGGTGGTCAATCGCCTCAAGCTGCTGATCGCGGCCATGGATGATTTGGCGGCCGGTGACGGTGACCTGACCAAGCGTGTGCAGATCAACAGCAAGGATGAAATCGGCGCCATGGCTTCGGCGGTCAATCGGTTTGTGGATAAGTTGCAGCCCATCGTGCGCGAGGCGGGGGATGTGGCCCAGCGTACCGGCGTGGAAATCGGCGCGATGACCCTGCGCAATGCCGGCGCCGATGCCGCAGCAGGTTTGCAGCGTGATGAAGTGGCCGAGAGCCTGCGGGCGCTGTCGCAAATGGCTGACGAGGCCCAGGCCGAAAGCCATGCCATGCAAGCCGCGTTGCAGCAGGTGGTGGATATCCGTCAAGCCACGGATGAAAATTCCCGTACTTCGGCCGAGGTCGGCAGTTTGATCGAGGCCTTGGCCGGGCAGGTGCAGGCCGGTTCCAAGGTGATCGAGCGCCTGGCCCAGCAAAGCGAGCAGATTGAAGTGGTGCTGACGGTGATCCACGGCATTGCCGAGCAAACCAACCTGCTGGCCCTGAATGCCGCCATTGAAGCAGCGCGTGCCGGTGAAACCGGGCGGGGTTTTGCGGTGGTGGCAGACGAAGTGCGGGCGTTGGCCAGTAAAACCCAAAGCTCTACCGGTGATATCCAGGCGCATATCGTGGCGTTGCAGCAAGGCGCGCGCGAGGCGGTGGAGACCATCGGCAAGGCCGGGCGCCAGGCCAGCGAGGGTCTGCTGGTGCTGCGCGAAAGTGTGCGCTTGCAGCAAACGGTGCAAGACTCAGTGGAGCAGGTGCATGCGGCGATTGGCCTGGCAACCCGGGCTGCCGAACATCAGGCCCAGGGCGCGCATGCGGTGCGGGGGCGGGTCGAGGTGATCCATGCCCAGGCCGAGCGCGCAGCGCAGGCGGTGGTGGAAACCACGGCCAGTGGCAAGGTGCTGGATGGGTTGGCGGCGCAGTTGAAGGCCAGCCTGGGGCAGTTCCGGGCCTGAGGTTGGCGGCTCGGACCTTGTCGCGGGCAAACCCGCTCCAATGTGGGAGCTGGCTTGCCTGCGATAGCGCTCTCAGCGGCTCAGATACATCCGTGTCGTGAGCAGGTAGACGGGCAGCCCCGACACCAGAATCAACAGCGCCGCATAAGGCGCCGCCGCCGCAAACTCCACATTCGAGGTGTGCGCCCACACCGCCGTGGCCAGGGTATTCAACCCGGTCGGACTGAGCAGCAAAGTCGCGGTCAACTCCTTCATCGCATCGAGGAATACCAGCGCAAACGCCGCGCCCAATGCCGGAAAGATAATCGGTAGGGTCACCCGGCAAAACGCGCTGAACGACGATGCGCCGAGGGTGCGGGCGGCCTCTTCCAGTTGCGGTGCAGCCTTGTTCAGGGCGGTACGGATCGGCGCCTGGGCCAGTGGCAGGAACAACAGCGCGTAGGCGATCAGCAGCAACGCCGAGGTCTGATACAGCGCCGGCACGTAATGCAGAGCGAAATACACCAGGGTCAGGGCAATCACCAGGCCGGGCAGGGCGTGCAGCAAGTAGGGCAGGCGTTCGGCCCACAGCGCCAGTTGGCCTTTGTAGCGCACCACCAGAAGTCCCACCGGTACGGCCAGCGCCAGGCAGAGTGTCGCGCCACCCAGGGACAGCGCCAGGGAGGACAGCAGCGCCTCGCTGATCTCGGCTACCGGGAAGGCTGCTGAAGAACCCACGGCCAGCCAGTAGCCGAGCATCCCCAACGGAATGCCACTGCCAATGATCGCCAGCATCAGGCAATACAACTGGCCCAGTGGCGCCCATCTGCCCAATCGAACCTGTTCGGCATGCCGCGCCGCGCCTTGTCCGGTGCGCACATGCCGGCCCTTGCCGCGCACGCGCAGTTCCAGCCATAGCAGGGTCAGGCACATGACCAGCAGCACCGCAGACAGCATCGCCGCATTGGCGTTGCTGAACTCCAATTCGAACTGTTGGTAGATCGCCGTGGTGAATGTCTGCAGGCCGATGATCGACAGGGCGCCGAACTCCACCAGCATATGCAAGGCGATCAGCAGGGCGCCGGCCAGCAGCGACGGCCACAGCAGTGGCAGGGTGATGCGAAAAAACACGCTCCAGCGATTGAGCCCCAGGGTGCGGGCCGACTCTTCCAGGGACGGGTCCAGGTTACGCAGGGTGGCCGCCACTGGCAGGAACACCAGGGGGTATTTGGACAGGGTCATGACCAGGATGGCGCCGCCCAGGCCTTCGAACTGGGCGCTCAGGGATACCCAGGTAAAGCTGCTGACAAACGCCGGTACGGCAAACGGCAGGCACAGGATTACGCCCCAGACCCGCCGGCCCGGCAGGTTGCTGCGCTCCAGCAGCCAGGCCAGGGACAGGCCGATCACCGCGCAGGCGACGGTCACGCCGACCATCAATGCCAAGGTGTTGCGCAGTAGCCCGAACACATACGGGCGCCACAGCAGATGCACAGCCTCGGCCCAGCCGGCCTGCCAGGCCTTGAGGCCCACATACACCAACGGCAGCAGGCTCAGGCCCACCAGCAACAAGACCGGCAGCAGCAGCCAGATTGACGGGCGTTTGCGCCGGGGGCTAAAGCCCCCGCGCAAGGCGGGGGCGGATTGCGATGGGGTCATCAGTTCAAGCCAACGTCACGTTCCAGTTCCAGGGCTTCTTCAGCGTTGCCCAGGTCGGCGGGAGTGACTTTGGGCGGTTGCAGTTCGCTGAATGGCTTGAGGCCGCGGTTGGACTGCATGCCTTTGCGCAGCGGGTACTCGGCGGAGGTGTTGGTGATAACCCGCTGGCCTTCTTCGCTGGCCATGAACGCCAGCAGTTGCTGGGCTTGCTTGGGGTGCTTGCTGGATTTCAATGCCGCTGCTGCCGATACGGTGATCAGGCCGCCAGCATCGCCATCGGTGAAGTAGTGCAGTTGCGAATCCAGGTTGGTTTTTTCCTTTTTCAGGGCAAACCAGTAGTAGTTATTCACCAGCACCGTCGCTACTTCGCCGTTTTCCACGGCTTTGAGGGCGACCATGTTATTGCTGTAGACCTTGCCGAACGCGCGCAGCCCGGTCAGCCATTCTTCGGCGGCATCGCGACCATGCAGTTTGATGATGGCCACGGCCTGTTCCTGGAAGGCACCGCTGGTGGGGACGAAGCCCACTTTGCCCTGCCACTCGGGGTTGGCGAAATCCAGTACCGACTTGGGTAGCTCTTCTTCCTTGATCAATTTCGGATTGAAGGCCACTACCCGGGTACGTGCGGTGACGCCCATCCAGGCGCCATTGGCGGCCACGTATTCCTTGGGCAGGACATCCAGGGTACTGGCGTCGATAGTGGCCAGCAGACCTTGTTCGCCAAGTTTGTTCAGTGGCGGGGATTCTTCGGTGTAGATCACGTCGGCGGGGGAGCGCTCACCCTCTTCGACGACCTGGCTGGCCAGTTGGTTGCTGCTGCCCTTGCGTACATTCACATGAATGCCGGTCTTGGCTTCGAAGGCCTTGGCGAGTTCATCGCCGACTTCCTTGTGCTGGCCGTTGTACAGGGTCAGTTCAACCTTGTCGGCCGAGTAGGCGGTGGGAGAGAGCAGGGTCAGGCCGAGCAGAGTGATGGTCAGGCCACGCAGAAGGGATGTCTTGAGACGGATATCGCGGATCATCATCCGGGGTGTTCCTCACTTGAGTGCAACAAATCATTGCAAGGATAAACGATAAAACTTCTCAAGTGCGGGCGCAGCGGGAATTGCGGGTGGAGTTTTTAAACCCCAGAAACGAAAAAACCCGCTTTCGCGGGTTTGATCTGAATTTGGTGCCCAGGAGAAGACTCGAACTTCCACGACCTTGCGATCACCAGCACCTGAAGCTGGCGTGTCTACCAATTTCACCACCTGGGCATTATCAAGCAACGTTGCCGCTGTTGATGGGGCGAACTATACGGCGGGCTTTTTGATCTGTAAACCCCTGATTTGATTTTATAAATCAACTTTTGGGTTAAAAATCAAAGGGCTATAACGCAAAAACCCGCTTTCGCGGGTTTTTGTGAGACTCAAGGCGCAAACCTTAAGTTTTGAATTGGTGCCCAGAAGAAGACTCGAACTTCCACGACCTTGCGGTCACCAGCACCTGAAGCTGGCGTGTCTACCAATTTCACCATCTGGGCAGTATCTTCAACGTTGCCGTCGTCGATGGCGCGCACTATACGGAGTGGCTTTTGAGCTGTAAACCCCCGTCATCAAAAAAGCCTGGAAAATTTCGCAGGCGGTCACGCAAGGTGGTTTTGCGCGGCTATAAAACGCATTTGCGGGCTAGTTATTGCTTGAAATTTCCCGTTTCAATACGCGTATGCCAAACTAACCCACATATAGACAAGGTGAAAACTCTCTAATGGCCGATTGGCAGTCCCTCGATCCCGAGGCCGCTCGTGAAGCGGAAAAATATGAAAACCCTATTCCTAGCCGCGAACTGATCCTGGCGCATCTCGCCGATCGGGGTTCGCCTGCTAGCCGCGAGCAGCTGGTTGAAGAATTCGGTCTGACCACCGAAGACCAACTCGAAGCACTGCGCCGCCGCCTGCGCGCCATGGAGCGCGATGCACAGTTGATCTACACCCGTCGCGGCACTTACGCGCCGGTGGACAAGCTCGACCTGATCCTTGGCCGCATTGCCGGTCACCGTGACGGCTTCGGCTTCCTGATCCCTGAT
This sequence comes from Pseudomonas sp. WS 5410, assembly GCF_012985645.1. NCBI lineage: Bacteria > Pseudomonadati > Pseudomonadota > Gammaproteobacteria > Pseudomonadales > Pseudomonadaceae > Pseudomonas > Pseudomonas sp. WS 5410. The sequence goes on from NZ_JAAQWS010000010.1 coordinate 50,401, forward strand.
GACGGCAGTGACGACCTGTTCATGAGCCCGGCGCAAATGCGCCTGGTGTTCGATGGCGACCGTGCACTGGCGCGCGTGTCCGGCCTGGACCGTCGCGGTCGACGCGAAGGCGTGATCGTCGAAGTGGTGTCCCGTGCCCACGAATCCATCGTCGGTCGCTACTTCGAAGAAGGCGGCATCGGCTTCGTGATTCCGGACAACCCGAAGGTTCAGCAGGAAGTGCTGGTGACCCCGGGCCGCAATGGCGCCGCCAAGGTCGGTCAGTTCGTCGAGGTGAAAATCACCCACTGGCCAACCCCGCGCTTCCAGCCACAGGGCGATATCGTCGAAGTGGTCGGCAACTACATGGCGCCGGGCATGGAAATCGATGTTGCGTTGCGCACCTACGATATTCCTCACGTCTGGCCTGAGGCTGTGCTCAAAGAAGCCGCCAAGCTCAAGCCGGAAGTCGAAGAAAAAGACAAAGAGAAACGCATCGACCTGCGTCATCTGCCGTTCGTCACCATTGACGGCGAAGATGCCCGCGACTTCGACGATGCTGTTTACTGCGAAGCCAAGCCCGGCAAGCTGCGCCTGTTCTCCGGCGGCTGGAAGTTGTTTGTCGCGATTGCCGACGTATCCAGCTACGTGAAGATCGGTTCGGCCCTGGATAACGAAGCCCAGGTGCGCGGCAACTCCGTGTACTTCCCTGAGCGCGTGATCCCGATGCTGCCTGAGCAGCTGTCCAACGGCCTGTGCTCCCTGAACCCGAAAGTCGACCGTTTGGCCATGGTGTGCGAGATGACCATCTCGAAAACCGGCGAAATGACCGACTACCAGTTCTACGAAGCGGTGATCCACTCCCAGGCCCGCCTGACCTACAACAAGGTCAGCACCATCCTGGAAACGCCGAAAACCAGCGAAGCCAAGGCTTTGCGCAGCCAGTACGCTGACGTAGTTCCACACCTCAAGCAGCTCTACTCGCTGTACAAGGTGTTGCTGGGCGCACGTCATGTCCGTGGCGCGATAGATTTTGAAACCCAGGAAACCCGGATCATCTTCGGTTCCGAGCGCAAAATCGCGGAAATCACGCCGACCACCCGCAATGACGCGCACAAGCTGATCGAGGAATGCATGCTGGCGGCCAACGTGGCCACCGCCGAATTCCTGAAGAAGCACGAGATTCCTGCGCTGTACCGGGTGCACGATGGTCCGCCACCGGAGCGCCTGGAAAAACTGCGCGCCTTCCTGGGCGAGCTTGGCCTGTCCCTGCACAAAGGCAAGGATGGTCCGTCGCCGAAGGATTACCAGGCTCTGTTGGCCAGCATCAAGGACCGTCCGGACTTCCACCTGATCCAGACCGTGATGCTGCGTTCCCTCAGCCAGGCGGTGTACAGCGCCGACAACCAGGGCCACTTCGGCCTGAATTACGAGGCGTATACCCACTTCACCTCGCCGATCCGCCGTTACCCGGACCTGCTCACGCACCGCGCCATCCGCAGCGTGATCCATTCCAAGCAGAACACCCCGCACGTCAAGCGCGCCGGTGCCATGACCATTCCGAAGGCACGGATCTATCCGTACGACGAAGCGGCCCTGGAACAGTTGGGCGAGCAGTGCTCCATGAGCGAGCGCCGTGCCGACGAAGCCACCCGTGACGTAGTGAACTGGCTCAAGTGCGAGTTCATGAAGGATCGCGTAGGCGAGTCGTTCCCAGGCGTGATCACCGCCGTGACCGGTTTTGGTCTGTTCGTCGAGCTGACCGACATCTACGTCGAAGGCCTGGTGCACGTCACCGCCTTGCCGGGTGACTACTACCACTTCGATCCTGTGCATCACCGCCTGGCGGGCGAGCGCACCGGTCGCAGCTTCCGTTTGGGCGATACCGTAGAAGTACGGGTCATGCGCGTCGATCTCGACGAACGCAAGATCGACTTCGAGATGGCTGAAAAAACCCTCGAAGCGCCGATTGGCCGCAAAAAACGGGGTGCCGAAACCACAGCTCCGGCGAAAAAAGGCGCTCCTGCGAAAGCTGCAGCGGCTGCCGAGCCTGCGCCGGCCAAGCCTGCGCGCCGCTCCTCGGCCAAGGAAAAGGTCAGCGACGCGTACCGCCCCAGTGATGCGGCGGCGAAAAACGCCGAGTTGCGCAAGAGTCGCGAGTTGAAGCAGCAGTTGCTCAACGAAGCCAAAAGCGGTGGTAAAGCGGCGTCTGGGGGAAAGTCCCAGGCCGCCGACAAGCCGTCGAGCAAACCGAGTAAACACCGTAAAGGCCCGCCAAAAGCGGGTTCGGCCCCTGCCAAGAGCGGCGGGTCGCGCAAACCTAAGGCCAAGTCATGAGTCTGGAAAAAATCTACGGCGTACACGCCGTAGAAGCGTTGCTGCGTCACCACCCCAAGCGCGTCAAGCAAGTGTGGTTGGCCGAGGGTCGTAGCGAGCCGCGCGTTCAAGCGTTGGTCGAGCTGGCCAACCAGAATAAAGTTGCCATCGGCCAGGCCGAGCGGCGCGAAATGGACGTCTGGGTCGAAGGCGTGCACCAGGGCGTGGTGGCGGACGTGAGTCCGAGCCAGGTCTGGGGCGAGGCCATGCTCGACGAGCTGCTCGACCGCACCGAAGGTGCGCCGCTGTTGCTGGTGCTGGACGGCGTGACCGACCCGCACAACCTCGGCGCCTGCCTGCGTTCGGCGGACGCTGCCGGCGCGCTGGCGGTGATCGTGCCGAAAGACAAGTCGGCTACCTTGACCCCGGTCGTGCGTAAAGTCGCCTGCGGCGCAGCGGAAGTGATTCCGTTGGTGGCCGTGACCAACCTGGCGCGCACCCTGGAAAAACTCCAGCAGCGCGGCTTGTGGGTCGTGGGTACGGCGGGGGAGGCCGAGGTCAGTATCTATGACCAGGACCTCACCGGCCCGACCATCCTGATCATGGGTGCTGAAGGCAAGGGCATGCGGCGTCTGACCCGTGAGCATTGCGACTACCTGGTGCACTTGCCGATGGCCGGTAGCGTCAGCAGCCTCAACGTTTCAGTCGCAACGGGCGTCTGCCTGTTCGAAGCCCAGCGCCAGCGTGGCGCCAAGGCCAAGTCCAAGAAGTAATCAGGTCTGGCGCAGGTCCAAATGTGGGAGCGGGCTTGCTCGCGAATGCGCAGTGTCAGTCGCCATAGATGTTGGCTGGCCTAACGTATTCGCGAGCAAGCCCGCTCCCACACTGGTTTGTAGGGTTTGGAAGGTTGTACAAATAATCACCAATTGCCTTGCGCCCTTTCTCCCCCTTCTCTACAATTGCGCCCCTTGCCTTCCCGGCGGGCACGCATGTGCCTCCCAGTGGCAAGATTCCTAAGTGTCATTCACTCCTTGTCTGACCGTTTTTGAGCGGCAGGCTACAACCCGTAAGGAGCATTCATGCGTCATTACGAAATCATCTTTTTGGTCCACCCGGATCAAAGCGAGCAAGTCGGCGGCATGGTAGAGCGTTACACCAAGCTGATCGAAGAAGACGGCGGCAAAATCCACCGTCTGGAAGATTGGGGCCGTCGTCAACTGGCCTACGCAATCAACAATGTTCACAAGGCTCACTACGTGATGCTGAACGTTGAGTGCACTGGCAAGGCCCTGGCCGAGCTGGAAGACAACTTCCGCTACAACGATGCAGTGATCCGTAACCTGGTCATCCGTCGCGAAGAAGCCGTTACCGGCCAATCCGAGATGCTCAAGGCTGAAGAAAACCGCAGTGAGCGCCGTGAGCGTCGCGACCGTCCTGAGCACGAAGGCGCTGAAAGCGCTGATAGTGATGACAGCGACAACAGCGATAACGCTGACGAGTAATCCACGGACCTTATTAAGGAGCCTATCAAATGGCACGTTTCTTCCGTCGTCGTAAGTTTTGCCGCTTCACCGCTGAAGAAGTGAAGGAGATCGACTACAAAGATCTCAACACTCTGAAAGCCTACGTATCCGAGACCGGCAAAATTGTTCCAAGCCGTATCACCGGTACCAAAGCTCGTTATCAGCGTCAGCTGGCCACCGCTATCAAGCGCGCCCGCTTCCTGGCCCTGCTGGCCTACACCGACAGCCACGGCCGCTGAGACCGGGCAGTCGACAAGTAGTAAGGGATTGAATGCATGCGCGCCTTAGCTGAGTTCATCATGCGCGGTCGTGTGCAGGCCACTCTGGTAGTGGCTGGATGTGCTGCATTGCCGTTGTTGTATTGGTTGGGTGCTGCCGCAGGAAGCCTTGTGCTGCTGCGGCGCGGTTTGAAGGACGCCCTGGGCGTTCTTGCCCTGGGGTTGCTGCCGGCCTTGATCTGGTGGCTGCAATTCGACGATCCACGGGTACTTCTGGTACTGCTGGGGTCTTCGAGCCTTGCGTTGGTTTTACGCGCAAGTGAGTCCTGGGTCCGTACGCTGCTGGTCAGCGTGGCATTGGGAGTGGTGTATTCAGTGGTGCTTGGCGCGGCTTTCCGCCCGCAAATCGAGGCGCTGTCGCAGGAGTTGGTAAAAATCCTGCCACTGGCCCTCGGGGATCTCTACCAGCAATTGTCGGTAGATGAGCGAGCGCGCATGGCCACACTGATTGCTCCGGTCCTTACCGGCCTGATAGCGGCACTGTTGCAGATCGTCAGTGTGCTGAGCCTGATTCTTGGGCGCTACTGGCAGGCGTTGTTGTATAACCCGGGTGGTTTTGGTCGCGAGTTTCGCAGTATCAGAATCCCCGCAGGACCAGCGATGTTGCTGCTGGCGTGCATGCTTGTAGGGCCGAACTTTGGTCCGCAAATGGCCATGTTGACGCCGTTGTGCAGCGTACCGCTGGTGATTGCCGGGCTGGCCCTGATGCACGGGCTGGTGGCGCAAAAGCGCCTGGCCAAGTTCTGGCTGGTGGGGTTGTACGTGACGCTGTTGCTGTTTATGCAACTGATCTATCCGTTACTCGTGGTCTTGGCCATTGTCGACGGCCTGATTGATTTTCGCGGTCGTCTGGCGCCGAAAGACGCCGATAACGCGAACGGTGAAGGTTAAAAGTTAGAGGATTTTCACATGCAACTGATCCTTCTGGAAAAAGTCGCCAACCTGGGCAACCTGGGCGACAAAGTAAACGTTAAGGCCGGCTACGGTCGTAACTACCTGCTGCCATACGGCAAAGCCACCGCTGCAACCGCTGCCAACCTGGCCGCGTTTGAAGAGCGTCGCGCTGAGCTGGAAAAAGCCGCAGCAGACAAGAAAGCTTCGGCTGAAACCCGTGCTGCCCAACTGGCCGAGCTGGAAGTGACTATCACTGCCACCGCCGGTGACGAAGGCAAGCTGTTCGGTTCGATCGGCACCCACGACATCGCTGATGCACTGACCGCCTCCGGCGTTGAAGTGCAGAAGAGCGAAGTTCGTCTGCCGAACGGCACCATCCGCAACGTAGGCGAATTCGACGTAGCCGTGCACCTGCACGCTGAAGTTGAAGCCACCGTACGCGTTGTCGTGGTAGCAGCTTAAGTAGCACCTAACTGACTGGCACCTCGCGTGCCAGGCGGTTAACATCGGGCACGATCCTGTTTACAGGTCGTGCCTTTTGTTTTTTTCACACCCCCTAATTCCAAGTGGCCATGAACGATATTTCAGCTCCTGAGCAATACGATCTGCAAACCGCTGCCCTGAAGGTGCCGCCGCATTCCATCGAGGCCGAACAGGCCGTGCTCGGTGGCTTGATGCTGGATAACAACGCCTGGGAACGTGTGCTCGATCAAGTCTCGGACGGTGATTTCTATCGGCATGACCACCGCCTGATCTTCCGCGCCATTGCCAAGCTGGCCGACCAGAACTCACCGATTGACGTGGTGACCCTGGCCGAGCAACTGGACAAGGAAGGCCAGACCTCGCAAGTCGGTGGCCTCGGCTACCTCGGTGAGCTGGCGAAAAACACCCCGTCCGTCGCCAACATCAAGGCTTATGCCCAGATCGTGCGCGAGCGGGCGACCCTGCGCCAGTTGATCGGCATCAGCACCGAAATCGCCGACAGTGCCTTTAACCCTGAAGGTCGCACCGCCGCCGAGATCCTCGACGAAGCCGAACGGCAGATCTTCCAGATCGCTGAGGCCCGCCCGAAAACCGGCGGCCCGGTCAGCGTCAACGACCTGTTGACCAAGGCCATCGACCGTATCGACACCTTGTTCAACACTGACAACGCCATCACCGGTATTTCCACCGGCTACACCGACCTCGACGAGAAGACCAGCGGCCTGCAGCCGTCCGATCTGATCATCGTCGCCGGCCGTCCATCCATGGGTAAGACGACCTTTGCGATGAACCTGGTGGAAAACGCCGTGTTGCGCAGCGACAAGGCCGTGCTGGTGTACTCCCTGGAGATGCCAGGCGAATCGCTGATCATGCGTATGCTCTCGTCCCTGGGCCGGATCGACCAGACCAAAGTGCGTGCCGGTCGCCTGGAAGACGACGACTGGCCGCGCCTGACCTCGGCGGTCAACCTGCTCAACGACCGTAAGCTGTTTATCGACGACACCGCCGGTATCAGCCCGTCCGAGATGCGTGCGCGTACCCGGCGCCTGGTGCGTGAGCACGGCGATATCGCCCTGATCATGATCGACTACCTGCAGTTGATGCAGATCCCTGGCTCCAGCGGCGACAACCGGACCAACGAGATTTCCGAAATCTCCCGGTCCCTCAAAGCCCTGGCCAAGGAATTCAACTGCCCGGTGGTGGCGCTGTCCCAGCTCAACCGTTCCCTGGAGCAGCGTCCCAACAAGCGCCCGGTGAACTCCGACTTGCGTGAATCCGGAGCGATCGAGCAGGACGCCGACGTGATCATGTTCGTGTACCGCGACGAGGTGTATCACCCGGAAACCGAGCACAAGGGCATTGCCGAAATCATCATCGGCAAGCAGCGGAACGGACCGATCGGCTTTATCCGCCTGGCGTTCATCGGTAAGTACACGCGCTTCGAGAACCTGGCGCCGGGCAGTTATAACTTCGACGACGACGAATAGTTTCCAGCGTCTATAAGGGCCCTATCGCAGGCAAGCCCGCCCGCACATTTGAAAGCATTCACCATTCAAGTGTGGGGGCGGGCTAGCCCGCGATGGAGTCAGCACAATTCCGACCATTACCGTCGGAATTGGTCAAATTTTGTGCTATATTCCGCGCCCGCGATTTTTCATCTCAACACCGGTCACCGTCATGCAAACAGCCAAGCCGTTATTTGACTATCCCAAGTACTGGGCCGAATGTTTCGGTCCAGCGCCATTCCTGCCCATGAGCAGGGAGGAGATGGATCAGCTTGGCTGGGATTCATGCGACATCATCATCGTCACCGGTGATGCCTACGTGGACCATCCTTCGTTCGGCATGGCGATCATTGGCCGGCTGCTGGAGTCCCAGGGCTTCCGCGTCGGGATCATTGCCCAGCCCAACTGGCAGTCCAAAGACGACTTCATGAAGCTCGGCGAGCCGAACCTGTTCTTCGGCGTCGCGGCCGGCAACATGGACTCGATGATCAACCGCTACACCGCCGACAAGAAAATCCGCTCCGACGACGCCTACACCCCTGGCGGCATGGCCGGCAAACGCCCGGACCGTGCGAGCCTGGTGTACAGCCAGCGTTGCAAGGAAGCCTACAAGAACGTGCCGATCGTGCTCGGTGGCATCGAAGCTTCCCTGCGCCGCATCGCCCACTACGACTACTGGCAGGACCGGGTGCGCAACTCGATCCTGATCGACGCCACCGCCGACATCCTGTTGTACGGCAACGCCGAGCGGGCGATTGTCGAAGTTGCCCAGCGCCTGTCGTGGGGCCACAAGATCGAAGACATCACCGACGTGCGTGGCACCGCGTTCATTCGCCGTGACACGCCAGCGGGCTGGTACGAAGTGGACTCCACCCGTATCGACCGCCCGGGCAAGGTCGACAAGATCATCAACCCGTACGTGAATACCCAGGACACCCAGGCCTGCGCCATCGAGCAGGAAAAGGGCCCGGTTGAAGACCCGGAAGAAGCCAAGGTCGTACAGATCCTCGCCAGCCCGCGCATGACCCGCGACAAGACCGTGATCCGCCTGCCATCGGTGGAAAAGGTCCGTGGCGACGCAGTGCTGTATGCCCACGCCAACCGCGTGTTGCACCTGGAAACCAACCCAGGCAACGCCCGCGCCCTGGTGCAGAAGCACGGCGAAGTGGACGTGTGGTTCAACCCACCGCCCATTCCCATGACCACCGAAGAAATGGACTACGTGTTTGGCATGCCTTACGCCCGTGTCCCGCATCCTGTGTACGGCAAGGAAAAAATCCCGGCCTACGACATGATCCGCTTCTCGGTGAACATCATGCGTGGCTGCTTCGGCGGCTGCACCTTCTGCTCGATCACCGAGCACGAAGGCCGGATCATCCAGAACCGTTCCGAAGAGTCGATCATCCGCGAGATCGAAGAGATCCGCGACAAGGTCCCAGGCTTCACCGGGGTGATTTCCGACCTTGGCGGGCCGACCGCGAACATGTACCGCATCGCCTGCAAGAGCCCGGAAATCGAATCCGCGTGCCGCAAGCCGTCCTGCGTGTTCCCGGGCATCTGCCCGAACCTGAACACCGACCACTCGTCGCTGATCCAGCTGTACCGCAGCGCCCGTGCCTTGCCGGGTGTGAAGAAGATTTTGATCGCTTCCGGCCTGCGTTACGACCTGGCCGTGGAGTCGCCGGAATATGTCAAAGAGCTGGTGACCCACCACGTCGGTGGCTACCTGAAGATCGCCCCGGAACACACCGAGGAAGGTCCGCTCAACCAGATGATGAAACCGGGCATTGGCAGCTATGACAAGTTCAAGCGCATGTTCGAGAAGTACACCAAGGAAGCGGGCAAGGAGCAGTACCTGATCCCGTACTTCATCGCCGCCCACCCCGGCACCACCGATGAAGACATGATGAACCTGGCCCTGTGGCTCAAGGGCAATGGCTTCCGCGCCGACCAGGTGCAGGCGTTCTACCCGTCGCCAATGGCCACCGCCACCGCGATGTACCACTCGGGCAAGAACCCGCTGCGCAAGGTCACCTACAAGAGCGACGCGGTGACCATCGTCAAGAGCGAAGAACAGCGCCGTCTGCACAAGGCGTTCCTGCGCTACCACGACCCCAAAGGCTGGCCGATGCTGCGTGAAGCGCTGACCCGCATGGGCCGCGCCGACCTGATCGGGCCGGGCAAGGATCAGTTGATTCCGCTGCATCAGCCGTCCACCGACAGCTACCAGAGCGCCCGTCGCAAGAACTCGACGCCGGTGGGCAGCCATAAGGTCGCCAAGGAAACCACCACCAGGATCCTCACCCAGCACACCGGCCTGCCGCCTCGTGGCAGCGACGGCAGCAACCCGTGGGACAAGCGCGAACAAGCCAAGGCCGCGGCCATGGCCCGCAACAAGCAGGCGGCTAAAGAGCGCACCGACGCGGCCAAGGGCAAAGGCAAGAAGCCTGCGCGTAAGCCGGTCGTACCGCGTTGATCGCAGCCTGAAATGCAAAACGCCAGCCTCGTGCTGGCGTTTTGCTTTCTAGCGGGTGGGAAACCTGTTTGTTAAGGTGGCGCCCATTGAATCGCCTTCGCGAGCAAGCCCGCTCCCACATTCGACCGCATTCTCATGCTGGAACTCGGTCAACTGTGGGAGCGGGCTTGCTCGCGAAGGCGCCAGTTCAGACCCCACCTATTTCAAGGAAGAACACCCCATGAGCAACCCCTTGCTCAACATCGGCATGGACTCCAACCGCTCCCAGTTCATGGCGCGCCAGCGCATCGAAAGCCAGATCAACCTGCCACGGCTGTTCGCGGCCATCGACGCCGACCCCGGCATCGTCGGCGCAGGGGTGGTGTATATCGACGCTGACTTCAATGTCATTACCCTGCGCGAGTTCAAGCCGATCTGCAGCATCAAGCCCAAGCGCATCATTTTGCGTGAGGCGCAGAGGTACATTTCGCCGACGCAGTTTGCCAATCAGGTGGCTAACAACCCGCGTGAGTCCCGGTTGGTGGGCGAAGCAGTCAATACGACCCTGTCTTGTGCGGGCGCAATCCTCGGTTGGATTGTTGTGTTCAGCGGTACAGTCGCCGTGCCTTTCACGGGTGGCGCGAGCCTGGTGGTGGCGGGCATCGGTGCGACGGCTGCAGCGGCCAGTACTGTGCAATGTGTCGTCGGGGGGGTGAGAACTATCAACGAACTCAATGACCCGGCAGCCAACGACGATATGGATAGCGAGGACTGGTATCGCTATGCAATGCCGGTATTGGACGCCGCTTCACTGCTGGGTGCCGGCGCCTCTACTCTGACCACTCTTCGGCTGCTGCAGGCTCGAAAGGTGACTACTGGCAGAAGTTGGTACGAGTTGTCCAAGGGGTTGACCCGCCAGCAACGCAAGGCGCTCACCAAAGAGTTGCTGAGCCTGAAAGATCCAAGACTGAGCAATGAACTCTTGAAACTGCGCCAGCGCTCCGGTCTGCTGGCCAAGCGCTATTCAGCTAGCGAGATCAATCACGCTACTGTGACGCAGATCAGAGACTCCCTCGGGGCTGCCGTTGGTCTTACCGGGAGCGCTATATCAGGCAACATTCGAACGATTGCAGTTGGCCTCTATGAGGAGGTTGAGTGATGGATCGTCCTGGTTCATTAAGAGCTTTTTTGGCGCAATATTTTCCAGCGTTTATATGCGCGTTCTTCCTTGCCTGCTTCTCTCTCTCTGCCGCTATTTCATTGGCATCAAGTACATTTTTTCGCAGTGACCCAGAGCGGGCGCGTTACTCTTTTCTGGCGGCAGTTTTCTTGGGCTTGCTCTTGGCGTTCAGCCATTTCGTCATGATCAGAGGGCGAGAATGGGGGGCTTGGGCTATCGCAGCCTTCTACGTTGTATGTTTGCTGGTCGTGTTGCCAACCTATAGCTATCGGCCACATATGGCAGCGTATGTAATGGGGCTGCTGTTTCCGTTGGCGGGGTTGCTGTTGCTCAATAGTCAGCGTCATCGGGAAATGCGACAGAAACTCGTCGAGCTGCGCCATCTGCGCCAGGCTGCGACCGCAAAGTACAAAAAACGGTGATTGTGCAGATTCACTAGCCGTGAACTCCCCAAGCGTTTCGCGCCTACCGAAGTCAAGCATGCAACAGTCACGCAAATTAAGGATGCCTTGGGTGCCGCGGTCGGCTTTACCGGCAGTGCGGTTTCGGGGAGTGTTCGGACTGTTGCTGTAGGCCTGTACGAAGAGATCGAGCAATGAATGAGATTCCCAGCATTCGTAGTTTTCTGTCGCAGTATTTCCCGGTCTTTATGGGGGGGATATTCGCGTCCATTTTTACGTTGGTATTTGCAGTTCCGTTGTTTTTCGACAGCTATTTTCAGGACCTTCCCATGGAGGACAATGCAAAGTATTCGTTCCTGGGTGGCATCGCGCTCACTTTGGTGGTGGTGCACTGCAATTTCATGATTGCTCGCGGGCGTCCGCAATGGGTGCGGCCGCTGGCGGTGATCCTGGGGTTGTGCTTCCTAGGTGTGTTGCCCGCCATCCGTGATCAGCAGCATCCGTTGATCTATAGCTTGAGCTTATTGTTCCCACTGCTGGGCTTGCTGTTGCTCAATAGTCAGCGTCATCGGGAAATGCGTCAGAAACTCGTTGAGCTGCGCCATCTGCGCGAGGCTGCGACTGCAAAGTACAAAAACCTTTGATTGTTTATGTTCACTAGCCCTGCCTCAACGCGAGCGGCCTGTACGAGGAGTTAACGCAGTGAGCGGCTTTCCCGACATGGGCCGTTTCCTGGCCCGTTATTTCCCCGTGTTCATGGGCACCATCTTCATGGCGATCTTTTCGGGGTCTGCGGCGATTTCCATGGCTGGCGTGACGTATTTACGCGGCGTTGATCCTGCGCTCAAGTCCAGCTATACGGGGGGCGCGATCCTGGTGCTGGTGACAGTGCTGGTGTTTGGCAATGTGATGATTGCGCGTGGGTACTCTTGGGCTACGAGGCTGGTGGCGGGATACCTGGGCAGTTGTCTGCTGTTCGTGTTGCCGATGATTCAATACGACGTCAATGGTCTGGTTTATGGCTCCACCGTACTGTTCCCACTGCTGGGCTTGCTGCTGCTCAATAGCAAGCGCCATCGCGAAATGCGCCAGCGGCTGCTCGAAATACGCCACCTGCGCCAAGCCGTAATCGCAGCGCGCAAAAAGCGTTGATGGGGTAAGCGAATGAACGAGTTAATGACGCTACGCGACTTTTTCAGGCAATACTTTCTGACGTTTCTGGGTGGTGTATTCGCTGCGTATTTTTCGTTGGCATTGGCTGTTGCGCTGGCGTTCGTCACTTATTTTCGTGATGTGCCGCTGGCTCAAGTGGGGCTCAAGATCATGTTGGTCGGGGCGCTGCTCATTCTGTTGACGGTCCATAGCAACTTTATGATTTTGCGGGGCCGACCCTCCTGGGTGTGGGTGATGGTCGGTATCTACCTCGCCTGTCTAGTGTTTGTAGTTCCAATGGTTCAGTACCAGCCTCATAAAGTTCTCTATGGGTTGGCGCTGTTATTCCCATTCCTTGGATTGTTGACACTTAACAGCAAGGTTCAACGAGAGATGCGTACAAAACTCGTTGGAATCCGTCGCATTCGGCAGTCTGTCAAATCAACCGCTAGATCGAGTAGTCGCATGTGAAGGCGTTGCCTTCGATAACCGGTTTCAACGCAACGCGCAAAAAGCGCTGATTGGGTAGATTCACCACTGCGCCCCGCACTTGCGCCACAAATATGTGCAACCCTCGCACCACGACGGCCGCTCTCGCGCCGTTTTGGTGCTGTACTGCACCGGCTCCCTCAATAAAGCGCAATGACCGCCGCGCTGGCATAAGTCTTGCGCGCTTTGTGTTCATGCTCTGGCTCGCAGGAGGCCGCCGTGTCGATTCATGTCGCGTTGCACCATGTTACGCATTACCGTTACGACCGCGCTGTGGAGCTTGGCCCACAGATTGTGCGTCTGCGACCGGCGGCCCATAGCCGCACGCGGATCCTGTCCTACGCGCTGAAGGTGCTGCCCGAGCAGCATTTCATCAATTGGCAGCAAGACCCCCAGGGCAATTACCTGGCGCGCCTGGTGTTTCCGGAAAAGACCGATGAGCTGCGTATCGAGGTCGATCTGGTCGCCGAGATGGCGGTGTTCAATCCGTTCGACTTTTTCCTAGAGCCCTACGCCGAAAAAATCCCCTTCAGCTACGCCGCCGACGAGCAGCGCGAGCTGGCGCCGTATCTGGAAACTCTGCCGCTGACGCCGAAGTTTGCTGCGTACCTGGCCGGTATTGACCGCACGCCGCTGCCGGCCGTGGATTTCCTGGTCGGCCTCAACCAGCGCCTGGCGGCGGATATCGGCTACCTGATCCGTATGGAGCCGGGCGTGCAAACCCCGGAATTCACCCTCGAAAACGCCTCCGGCTCGTGCCGCGACTCGGCCTGGCTGCTGGTGCAGCTGCTGCGCAATCTGGGTTTGGCGGCGCGGTTTGTCTCCGGTTACCTGATCCAGTTGACCGCCGACGTCAAAGCCCTCGACGGGCCCTCCGGCACCGAGGTGGACTTCACCGACTTGCACGCCTGGTGCGAGGTGTATTTGCCCGGCGCCGGCTGGATCGGCCTGGATGCCACCTCCGGTCTATTCGCCGGTGAAGGGCATATCCCATTGGCCTGTAGTCCCGATCCATCGTCTGCCGCCCCGATCAGTGGGCTGGTGGAGCCGTGCGAGTGTGAGTTCACCCACGAAATGTCGGTGGAGCGCATTTGGGAAGCCCCTCGGGTGACCAAGCCCTACACCGAAGAACAATGGCTGGCGATCCAGGCCCTGGGCCGGCAGATTGATAGCGACCTGCTCAAGGACGATGTGCGCCTGACCATGGGCGGCGAACCGACCTTTGTGTCCATCGACGACCCCGACGGTGCCGAGTGGAACACCGCTGCCCTGGGCCCGGACAAGCGCCGACTGTCCGCCGAGCTGTTCCAGCGCATGCGCAAGCACTACGCGCCCAAGGGCCTGGTGCACTTCGGCCAGGGCAAGTGGTACCCCGGTGAGCAATTGCCGCGTTGGTCGCTCAATTGTCATTGGCGTCGGGACGGTGTGCCGGTCTGGCACAACGACGCGCTGATCGCCGACGAGCAGCAAGACTACGGCGCGGATGAGGTCATGGCCGGGCGCTTCCTGGCGAGCATTGCCGAGCGCCTGAAGCTCCCTGCGCGCTTTGTATTCCCAGCCTTCGAGGACAATTTTTACTACCTGTGGCGCGAAGGTGCCTTGCCACAGAACATCAGCGCCCAGGATTCGCGCCTGGAGGATGAACTGGAGCGCGAACGCCTGCGCAAGGTGTTCAGCCAGGGCCTGGATAAAGTCATCGGTCATGTGCTGCCCCTGGCGCGCACCGCAGCCAATGATCGCTGGCAGAGCGGCCGCTGGTACCTGCGCGACACCCATTGCCGGCTGGTGCCGGGTGATTCGCCGCTGGGCTATCGCTTGCCCCTGGCCTCGCAGCCCTGGGTGACGGCGGCAGATTACCCCTTTGTGCACCCCACCGATCCCAATCAAGATCTGCCGGCGCTGGCCATCAGCGCGTCAGCCCCGGGCGAGCCGGCCCCCAGCGACGAGCGTGTGCCCAAGGTCGACGAGTCTGCCGACTGGCTGACCCGCACTGCCTTGTGCGCCGAAGCGCGGGGAGGGCGGCTCTACCTGTTTATGCCGCCCCTGGAGCGGGTCGAGGATTACCTGGAGTTGGTGACCGCCATCGAGGCCACCGCCCAGGAACTGCATTGCCCGGTATTGCTGGAAGGCTACGAGCCGCCGAGCGACCCGCGTCTGAGCAACTTCCGCGTGACGCCAGACCCTGGCGTGATCGAGGTCAACGTGCAGCCGTCCGCCACCTGGGACGAACTGGTGGAGCGCACCGAGTTCCTCTATGAAGAGGCCCGGCAAACCCGCCTGACCACCGAAAAGTTCATGATCGACGGGCGCCACACCGGCACCGGCGGTGGCAACCACTTTGTGCTGGGTGGGGCCACGCCCAAGGATTCGCCGTTCCTGCGCCGCCCGGACCTGCTGCGCAGCCTGATCAGTTACTGGCATAACCATCCGTCGTTGTCGTACCTGTTTTCCGGGCTGTTTATCGGCCCGACCTCCCAGGCGCCACGGGTGGATGAGGCGCGCAATGACGCGTTGTACGAACTGGAAATCGCCTTTGCGCAGATGCCCGCGCCAGGCGAGGAATGCCCGCCGTGGCGGGTGGACCGCTTGCTGCGCAACTTGCTGATCGACGTCACCGGCAATACCCACCGCGCCGAATTCTGCATCGACAAGCTCTACTCGCCGGACGGTGCTACCGGGCGCCTGGGCCTGCTGGAGCTGCGCGCCTTTGAGATGCCGCCCCATGCACGCATGAGCCTGACCCAACAGCTGCTGCTGCGCGCCCTGGTGGCGCGCTTCTGGCGTGAGCCCTACGCGCCGCCGAAGCTGGCGCGCTGGGGCACGGAGCTACACGACCGCTTCCTGCTGCCGCACTTTATCGAGCAGGACTTTGCCGACGTGATCGTCGAGCTCAACGCCGCCGGTTATCCACTGCGCGCCGAGTGGTTCGCGGCACACCTGGAATTCCGTTTTCCCAAGGTCGGCGACTATGCCGTCAGCGGTATCGAGTTGGAACTGCGCCAGGCCCTGGAGCCCTGGCATGTGCTGGGCGAAGAGGGCGCGGCGGGCGGTACGGTGCGCTACGTGGATTCATCCCTGGAGCGCTTGCAGGTAAAACTCAGCGGCCTGGCGCCGCAGCGCTATGTGCTGACCTGCAACGGGGTGGCGGTGCCACTGCACGCCACCGGCCGGGTGGGGGAGTTCGTCGCGGGCGTGCGTTATCGCGCCTGGCAACCGGCCAATTGCCTGCAGCCGACCATCGCGGTGCATGCACCGCTGGTGTTCGATTTGCTGGATACCTGGATGCAACGCTCCCTGGGCGGCTGCCAATACCACGTGGCCCATCCGGGTGGGCGCAATTACGACAGCTTGCCGGTGAATGCCAACGAAGCGGAAAGCCGGCGCATGGCGCGGTTTTTCCGCCTGGGTCACAGCCCGGGCAAATTGCCGGTGCCGGCGATGGTGATCAACGATGAACTGCCAATGACCCTGGATCTGCGGCGGTTCCCCAATAAAAATGACTAAACACAACCCCACCTGTAGGCGCGGGCTCATGTGGGAGCGGGCTTGCCCGCGATGACCGAGTATCAGCCAAGACATGCATTGGCTGACGCACTGCTATCGCGAGCAAGCCCGCTTCCCCACACGGCCAGTTTCCACAGAGGATTTGCAGTGTTTGTTAGGTTAATCTGGCTTCCCTTGCCCCTGCCGAGCGTTCCATGTCCGACTTGCTCGACCGTTACCCGCTGACTGCGGGCACCTATCACGAACTGCTGGATGGCAGCGGCGCGGTGCGCGCCCATTGGCAGCGCCTGCTCGACCACCTGCAGCGCAGCACCCCGGCGCAACTGGCCCAGCGCCAGGCGTTGCTGACGCGGCAGATCCAGGAAAACGGCGTGACCTACAACGTCTATGCCGACCCCAAGGGCGCCGACCGCCCATGGGAGCTGGACCTTCTGCCCCACGTATTGGCGGCGGATGAGTGGGCGCACTTGTCGGCAGGCATTGCCCAGCGTGCGCGGTTGCTCAATGCGGTGCTGGCCGACCTGTATGGCCCGCAACGCCTGATTGCCGAAGGCTTGCTGCCGGCAGAACTGGTGTTTGGGCATAACAACTTCCTCTGGCCGTGCCAGGGCATCCAGCCGCCCGATGGGGTGTTCCTGCACCTGTACGCGGTGGACCTGGCGCGCACCCCGGATGGCCGCTGGTGGGTCACGGCAGACCGCACCCAGGCGCCCTCCGGCGCCGGTTATGCCCTGGAAAACCGCACAATCGTCTCCCGTGCATTCCCGGATTTGTATCGCGACTTGCAGGTGCAGCACCTCACCGGGTTCTTCCGCACCCTGCAGGAAACCCTGGCCCGCCAGGCGCCCGGTGATGACCAGCCGCCGCTGATCGTGCTGCTGACCCCGGGGCGCTTCAATGAAAGCTATTTCGAACACCTGTACCTGGCCCGCCAGCTTGGCTACCCCTTGGTAGAAGGCGGCGACCTGACCGTGCGCGACAGCACGGTGTACCTCAAGACCCTCAGCGGCCTGCGCCGCGTGCACGCGATCATGCGCCGTCTGGACGATGATTTCTGCGACCCCCTGGAACTGCGCACCGACTCGGCCCTGGGCGTGCCCGGCCTGCTGGATGCGGTACGCCAGGGCAATGTGCTGGTGGCCAATGCCCTGGGCGCCGGCGTGCTGGAGTCCCCTGGACTGTTGGGTTTCCTGCCGAAGATCAATCAATTTCTGTTTGGCGAAGAACTGATCCTGCCGTCCATCGCCACCTGGTGGTGCGGCGAGGCCCCGGTACTGGCCGAAGCCCTGGAAAAACTGCCGGAGTTGCTGATCAAGCCGGCGTTTCCTTCGCAAAGTTTTGCCCCGGTGTTTGGCCGCGACTTGAACAACGAACAACGCCAGGCCCTGGCCGAACGCATGCAGGCGCGCCCATACGCCTACGTGGCCCAGGAGCTGGCGCAGCTGTCCCAGGCGCCGGTCTGGCACACCGTGGATGATCATCTGCAACATCGCGCCATCGGCATGCGCGTGTACGCGGTGGCCGGTGAGGATGGCTACCGGGTGCTGCCGGGCGGCCTGACCCGCGTGGCAGCCCACGCGGACGCCGAAGTGGTGTCGATGCAACGTGGCGGGGCGAGCAAGGACACCTGGGTGCTGGGCGAGCGTGCCCCCGGTGGCGAGCAATGGCGCGCGCAGCGGGTGATCGGCACCCATGACCTGGTGCGTCGCGACCCCTACCTGCCTTCGCGGGTGGTGGAAAACCTGTTCTGGTTCGGCCGTTACTGCGAGCGCTGCGATAACAGTGCGCGCTGGCTGCGTGTGGTGCTCGCGCGCTATGTCGATGGTGACGACCCGCTGGCCCTGCAGGCCGCCGTAGAACTCGGTGAGAGCCTGCGCCTGCTGCCGGAGGAGGGCGAGTTGCCCGAGCGCCTGCTGCAGGCCCTGCTCGGTGATGACTGGCCGTCGAGCCTGCGCGCCAACTTGCAGCGCTTGCAGTGGGCGGCGTCCCAGGTGCGCGGCAAGCTGTCCCGGGAGAACTGGCAGGCTCTGGTGGAGTTGCAGCGCGAAGCCCTGGAGCTGGAGCGCGAGACGCCGGATTTTGGCGAGCTGCTGGATTTTCTCAATCGCCTGGTGATGTCGCTGGCGGCCTTGTCCGGCTTTGCCCTCGACGACATGACCCGCGACGAAGGCTGGCGCTTTTTGATGATGGGCCGGCGCATCGAGCGCCTGCAGTTTCTCAGCAGCAGCCTCGCGGCCTTCCTGCGCGGCGTGGCGGTGTTCGACCAGGCCGGGCTGGAGTGGTTGCTGGAGTTGGGCAACAGCAGCATCACCTACCGCTCGCGTTACCTGGCAGTGCCGCAATTGATTCCGGTGCTGGACCTGTTGCTGCTGGATGAACAGAACCCCCACGCGGTGGTGTTCCAGCTCAAGCTGGTGAGTCGCACCCTGCGTCGCCTCAACGATGACTTCGGTGTGCCTCGGGAGACCGGGCTGGCGCCGCTGGTGGAGCGCTTGTCGCGCTTTGACCTGGGTTGCCTGGAGAACCCGTTGTTTGGTGACGCCAGCGTGCGCGCGGCCCTCGACGGCCTGGCGGACCTGTTGCAGGCGGTCGCCGATGAAAGCGGGCAAGTCTCTGATCGCCTGGCCCTGCGCCATTTTGCCCATGTGGATGATGTCAGCCAGCAAACGGTGTCTGTGTAATGAGCGCGCGCTATCAGATTTTCCACGATACCCATTATCACTACGACAGCCCGGTGTCCCTGGCCCAGCAACTGGCGCACTTATGGCCGCGCCCGTGTGCGTGGCAGCGCTGCACTTCGCGGCAATTGGAGATCAGCCCCGAGCCGACGGCGCGCCGTGATGAGCTGGATGTGTTTGGCAACCCGATCACCCGGCTGGCGTTCGAGCGGCCCCATGACGAATTGCTGGTCAACGCCGGCCTGACCGTGGAGGTTTTGGCCCGGCCTGTGCTGGATTTCAACCAGTCACCGCCCTGGGACCAGACCCGCAACCGCCTGACCTATAGTGGCCAGCCGTTGTCGGCAGAGGCGATCGAGGCGTGCCGCTATCGTTTCGAATCGCCCTACGTGCATTTGAAGAAAAACTTCGTCGATTTTTCCGAGAGCTGCTTTCCGGCTGGCCGGCCGCTGTTGCTGGGCGTGCAGGCGTTGATGGAGAAAATTTTCAGCGAGTTCACCTTCGATGCCGAAGCCACCCAGGTCGCCACGCCGCTGGTGGAGGTGCTGGAGCGTCGACGGGGGGTGTGCCAGGACTTTGCCCACCTGATGCTCGCCTGCCTGCGCTCACGGGGCCTGGCGGCGCGTTACATCAGTGGCTACCTGCTGACCCAGCCACCGCCCGGCCAGCCACGGCTGATCGGCGCTGATGCGTCGCACGCGTGGGTGTCGGTGTTTTGCCCGTTGTCGGGCTGGGTGGATTTTGATCCGACGAACAATGTGCAGCCGGCACTGGAGCACATCACCCTGGCCTGGGGCCGGGATTTTTCCGATGTCTCGCCGTTGCGCGGGGTGATTCTGGGAGGGGGCAGCCATGACCCGGAAGTGCGGGTGACGGTGATGCCGCTGGAATAACCGATGCGGTGTGGCCAATGCTCCCGTGGAGAGCAGGCCGCTGTGGCGAGCGTGTGCTGTGGCGAGGGCGCTTGCTCCCGCTGGACTGCGTAGCCGTCCCAGTTCTGGGACCACTTCGCGCCCCAACGCGGGCAAGCCCGCTCGCCACATAAAGCCTGCTCGCCACAGGTCAGGCATTCATTGAGGCGGGGGTTCAGGCCTCGGGTGCCGGGTCTTTCGGGGTTTCAGTTTCGTCAGCAATCACTTCCCCTTCAGCATCCGGGTTCAGTGCGCCTGCTTCTTCGTCGGCCGCAGCTTTCTTACGTTGCAGCTTTTCCTCTTTCTTCTGTTCCTTGGCCAAGTCTCTCTGACGTTTGGCGAAGGAGTAATTAGGTTTTGCCATGGGCGATCCTCTGGGGTCGAAGGTGAGGTTGAGCGGCGGGTATTCTGCCTTTAAACGGGCTCCAAGGGGTAATCGGGTTTCAGAATCGTCTCTGCTGACTAAACGTTAGTCGACATTAACCGTTTCGTAAGTACCGCTGGCGCCACAGGCGTAAGCGGCAAGCAGGCTGCATAACAGGCTATTGAGGTGCATGGCTCGGACTCCAGGAAGGAAAGATGAGCCGATCATAGGCAGCGTGCGGCACTTTGGCTGGTTGATTCTGTCGATCAGTCTGATAGCCTAAAGTTGTATACAATCTGTTGATTCAGATCATTGGAACATCTGCCTGCCTCAGGCACCCTTGTCGCATATGCGTTTTTTAAACCCTGCCTTGGAGATTCACATGTTCGCCAAAATCGTTGCTGTTTCCCTGCTGACTCTGGCCAGCGGTCAGTTGCTCGCTGCAGAGTGCAAGGTCACTGTCGACTCCACCGACCAAATGTCCTTCGACACCAAGGCCATTGAAATCGACAAGAGCTGCAAGACGTTCACCGTTGAGCTGAAGCACTCGGGCAACCTGCCGAAGAACGTCATGGGCCATAACTGGGTGCTGACCACTGAGGCTGATATGCAGCCGGTTGCAACCGAGGGCATGGCCGCCGGTATCGACAACAACTACCTGAAAAAAGACGACACCCGCATCATCGCCCATACCAAGATCATCGGCGCTGGCGAGACCGACTCGGTGACCTTCGATGTGTCCAAGCTCAAGGCTGACGGCAAGTACATGTTCTTCTGCTCGTTCCCAGGCCACATCGCGATGATGAAAGGCACTGTGACCCTGAAGTAAGGCCACAGACCGCGTTATCGTTCATCACCGGCAAGCCCGCCCCCACATTTTGATGTATGAATACATTCAACTGTGGGAGCGGGCTTGCCCGCGATAGCGGCCTGACAATCAATACACAACCACCCGCCTCACCTCAAGGCGCAAACGGCATCACCCGCTTGTGCTCAGTCTTGCGATAGGTCTCGCAGATAATCCTGAACGCTTCCTCACGCACCGGCTGGCCGTGCAGGAACGCATCGATTTCGGTATAGGTCACGCCATGGGACGCTTCATCCGGCTTGCCCGGTGAGAGGTCTTCCAGGTCGGCTGTCGGGATCTTCTCCACCAGCGACTCGGGCGCACCAAAGTACCGGGCAATCGCCCGTACCTGGTTTTTCACCAGCCCGCTCAACGGTGCCAGGTCGCAGGCGCCATCACCAAACTTGGTGAAAAACCCCATCACCGCTTCCGCCGCATGGTCGGTGCCGATCACCAGGCCACTTGCCGCGCCGGCGATAGTGTATTGCGCGACCATGCGCATCCGCGCCTTGGTATTGCCCAGTACAAAATCGCGGGACACCGCCGCCTTGCCCTCGAAGGCCGCTACTTCATTGGCCAGGGCCTTGACCGCCGGGCCGATGTTGACCGTGTGGCGTTCGTCGGGGTTGATGAAGTCAACGCTGGCCTGGGCATCGTGTTCGTCGAACTGGGTCTCGTAAGGCAGACGCACCGCGATAAAGCGGTAAGCGTCATCGCCTTTGAGCGCGCGCAGCTCTTTCATCGCCCGCTGGGCCAGCAGGCCGGCGGTCAGGGAGTCGACGCCGCCGCTGATGCCCAGCACCAGGGTCTTGAGCCCCGAATTGAGCAGGCAGTCCTGGATAAAGGTAATCCGCCGGGCCACTTCCGCTTCGAGGGCGGCGTGGTCCTGGAACGGTGGTTGGACCTTGAGCTGTTCAGCAATCTCACGCTGTACGGCTTGCATGATTCACTCCTCGCTAGAGATGGCAGGTACTTTGAAAACGTGGCGCAAGTAGGCGACGAAGTTCGGATCCGTGCAGTGGGTCTTGCCCGCTTCATCGGAGATCTTCGCCACGGGCTGGCCATTGCAGGCGGTCATTTTAAGCACGATGCTCATCGGTTCCACACCTGGAATGTCACAGGTCAGGTTGGTACCGATGCCAAAGCTGACATTGATCCGACCGCGCAGCGCGCGGAAAATCTCCAGGGCCTTGGGCAGCGTCAGGCTGTCAGAGAACACCAGGGTCTTGCTCATCGGCTCGATGCCCAGCTTGTGGTAATGGGCGATGGCTTTTTCGGCCCACTGCACCGGGTCGCCGGAGTCATGGCGCAGGCCGTCGAACAGCTTGGCGAAGTACAGATCGAAATCGCTGAGGAAGGCATCGGTGGTGATGCAATCGGTCAGGGCGATCCCCAGCAGGCCACGGTACTCGCGGACCCAGCAATCGAGGGCGGCGATCTGGCTGTCGATCAGGCGCGGGCCCAGTTGCTGGTGGGCCATGATCCATTCGTGGGCCATGGTGCCCAGGGGCTTCATGTCCAGTTCGCGGGCCAGGTGCACGTTACTGGTGCCGACGAAACGGCCGGGGAAGTCATGCTTGAGCACATTCACCACTTCCTCCTGCACGCGGTAGGAGAAGCGCCGGCGGGTACCGAAGTCCGCGACCTGCAACTCGGCCAGCTCGTCGCTGCTGGCATTGGCGGTCAACCAGTCGAACTTGCGATACAGCTGCTCGCGGGCCTGCTCCAGGATGATGGTCGGGTAGCGATAGCGGTTGCGCACTTCGCTGACAATCGCCAGTAGCGGCACTTCAAACAGGATCACATGCAGCCAGGGGCCGCGCAGGCGGATAAACAGCTCGCCGTTCTCGATGCCGGTCTGCACATAGCGCAGGTTGAAGCGGAACAAACCCAGGAAGCGCAGGAAGTCCGGCTTCATAAAGCTGATGCGTTCCAGGAAACCCAACTGGTCCGGGCTCAGGCTCAACTCGGCGAGGCGCTCGATCTGGTAGCGGATTTCTGCCAGATAGGGGCGCAGGTCCTCGCTGTTACGGCAACGGAATTCCCATTCAACTTCCACGTTGGGGTAGTTGTGCAGCACCGCCTGCATCATGGTCAGCTTGTAGAAGTCGGTGTCGAGCAGGTTCTGCACGATGCGATCGGCAAACACACTCTCGCTCATAACGGGAATCTCCAGACAAGAATGGCGCTAGTGGCGCATAGACCTGTGTTGTTTTGCCAGAGGTTTTTTTGTCGTGGCCTCTGGCGTCATCGCAGGCAAGCCAGCTCCCACAGGAGAATGCATTCCAAATGTGGGCGCTGGCTTGCCTGCGATGGCGGTATTCCAGGGGCTAAACAACCTGCTCCATCATCCACTTCACAAAATCCCGCACCTTGGGCACCTCTGCCGAATGCTCCGGATACGCCAGGTAGTACGCATCCTGGCTGGGCATTGCGTGCTGCCAGGGGATCACCAACTTGCCGTCTGCCAACTCTTCTTCCACCAAAAACCGCGGTAGAAGCGCCACGCCACAACCTACCTGCGCGGCGCGGATGCACATATAGAAGGTGTCAAAGCGCGGCCCGTGGTAGCTGTGTTCGGTCTGGTAGCCGAGGCTGGCGAACCAGTCATGCCAGCCCTGGGGGCGCGAGGCATTTTGCAGCAGCACCAACTCGCTCAGTTGCGTGGGGTCGCTGAAGGGCTGGGCCGGCAGGCTGTCGGGGGCGCACACCGGCACCAGTTCCTCGCTGAACAGCTTGAGGCTTTCGGTGCCTGGCCTTGCGCCTGTGCCGAAGTAGAAGGCCAGGTCGGCCTTGCCTTGCAGCAACTCGTCCGGCGTCTGCTCGTTGCACAGGTCCAGGTGGATCTGCGGGTGGCGCAGGCGCCAGCCCTTGAGCCGTGGCACCAGCCAGCGCGCGCCAAAGGTATAGGGCGTCGATACGCGCAGCACTTCGGTTTCGCCGCCGTAGGAGCGCAGGTAGTGGGTCGACATCTCCACCTGGCTCAAAATCTTGCGCACTTCCACCAGGTACAGGTCGCCCGCCGGGGTCATCTGCAAGCGCCGGCGGACCCGGCGAAACAGCAGGTGCTGCAGCAACTCCTCCAATTGTGCGACCTGCTTGCTGACGGCGCTCTGGGTGAGGTTCAGTTCCTCGGCGGCGCGGGTAAAGCTCAGGTGGCGGGTCACGGCCTCGAAGCACTGCAGGGCGGTGATCGAGGGCAAATGTCTTTTATTGAGCACGGCACGCCTCTTTTTTTGTTTTGCATGAATAAACGGAATGATATCTCGCCTAATCGTCGTTTGTTGGCAAGTCCTGGGCCAGCTACAAATAAGGTCTGGATCGTCGTGCGGGCCACGGCGCAATTTTTCTGTTGGTGGATTGAAGGAGTGACCCATGGTTGCCGCATTGCTTGATCGTCTCGGTGTAGACCCGGCGTTGTACCAGGCGGGGAAACAGCCTGTGCATTCACCTATAGATGGCAGCCGCATCGCCAGTGTGCACTGGGAAGGGGCGGCCGAGGTCGAGCAGCAGGTCAGTCGCGCCGAGCATGCATTCGACGCCTGGCGCAAGGTGCCGGCGCCTCGTCGCGGTGAGCTGGTGCGCCAGTTCGGCGACCTGCTGCGTGAGTACAAAGCCGACCTGGGCGAGCTGGTGTCCTGGGAAGCCGGCAAGATCACCCAGGAAGGCCTGGGTGAAGTGCAGGAAATGATCGACATCTGCGACTTCGCCGTGGGCCTGTCGCGTCAGCTGTACGGCTTGACCATCGCCTCCGAGCGCCCTGGCCACCATATGCGTGAAACCTGGCACCCGTTGGGCGTGGTGGGTGTGATCAGCGCCTTCAACTTCCCGGTCGCGGTGTGGGCGTGGAACACGGCGCTGGCGCTGGTGTGCGGCAACCCGGTGATCTGGAAACCCTCGGAAAAAACCCCACTCACCGCCCTGGCCTGTCAGGCACTGTTTGAACGTGTCGCGAAAAACTTCAGCGACGCGCCGCCGTATCTCTGCCAGGTGGTCATCGGCGGGCGCGATGCCGGCGCCGCCCTGGTGGACGACCCGCGTGTGGCGCTGATCAGCGCCACCGGCAGCACGCGCATGGGCCGCGAAGTGGCGCCCAAAGTCGCCGCACGGTTTGCTCGCAGCATTCTGGAACTGGGCGGCAACAACGCGATGATCCTCGGCCCCAGCGCCGACCTGGACATGGCCGTGCGTGCCATCCTGTTCAGTGCGGTCGGTACTGCAGGCCAGCGCTGCACCAGCCTGCGCCGGCTGATCGCCCACGAGTCGGTCAAGGACGAAATCGTCACGCGCCTCAAGGCCGCCTATTCCAAGGTGCGCATCGGTCACCCGTTGCAAGGCAACCTGGTCGGCCCGCTGATCGACAAACACAGCTTTGAAAACATGCAGGACGCCCTGGAGCAGGCCTTGAGCGAAGGCGGCAAGGTGTTTGGCGGCAAGCGTCAGTTGCAGGACCAGTTCCCCAACGCTTACTACGTGTCGCCAGCCATCGTCGAAATGCCCGAGCAGAGCGATGTGGTGTGCAGTGAAACCTTCGCGCCGATTCTGTATGTGGTCGGCTACAAGGACTTCAGCGAGGCATTGCGCCTGAATAACGCGGTGCCGCAGGGCTTGTCGTCGTGCATCTTCACCACCGATGTGCGCGAGGCCGAGCAGTTCATGTCGGCAGTGGGCAGTGATTGTGGGATCGCCAACGTCAATATCGGCCCGAGTGGCGCGGAGATCGGCGGCGCGTTTGGCGGCGAGAAAGAGACCGGTGGCGGGCGTGAGTCGGGTTCGGACGCGTGGCGCGGGTATATGCGCCGGCAGACCAACACCGTGAACTATTCGCTGGAACTGCCGTTGGCCCAGGGCATTACCTTCGACTGAATCAGGTGCGGTCAATGTGGGAGCTGGTTTGCTGGCGATAGCGGTATTGGATTCACCATCGTTATCGCCGGCAAGCCAGCTCCCACATCCGATTGGGTTCGCAATTCAGAATAAGCGTTGTTGGTTAGATCCCGGAGTCTGGCAATGCCATTACGCGAAGCGTGTTTGTGGGAACAACTGACCCCTGGCCGGCCGGATCGCGCCGCCCTCAAGGGTGAGGTCAAGGTGGATGTGTGCGTGATCGGCGCCGGTATCACCGGTTTGTCGGCGGCCATTCACCTGCTGGAGCAAGGCAAAAGTGTCTGCGTGCTGGAGGCCCATCGCACCGGGCATGGCGGTTCGGGGCGCAACGTGGGGCTGGTCAACGCCGGGATGTGGATTCCTCCGGACGAGATCGAGGCCGGTTTCGGCACGGCGGTGGGCAGCCAGCTCAACCGCATGCTCGGCGCGGCACCGTCCCTGGTGTTCAGCCTGATCGACAAATACAACATTGATTGCCAGCTGCGCCGCGAGGGCACGTTGCACATGGCGCACAACGCCCGTGGCGAAGCGGACCTGCGTAGCCGCGAGGAGCAGTGGAAGCGCCGTGGTGCGCCGGTCGAACTGTTGACGGGGGCCGCGTGCGAGCAGGCCACCGGCACCCGAAAGATCGCCGCCGCCTTGCTCGACCGGCGTGCCGGTACCTTGAACCCGATGGCCTACACCAGCGGCCTGGCCCATACAGCCGTGGGCCTGGGTGGGCAATTGTTCGACCATTCCCCGGTGACCCAACTGGAGCGCCAGGGCCAGCACTGGTCTGTGCAAACTGCCCAGGGCGCGGTGCAGGCTGCACAAGTGGTGATCGCCTCCAACGCCTACACCGAAGGTGAATGGACCGAGCTGCGGCGCAACTTTTTCCCCGGTTATTACTATCAGGTAGCCTCCGCGCCGTTGACCGATGCCGCCGCGCAACAAATCCTGCCGGGCGGCCAGGGTTCCTGGGATACCCGTCAGGTGCTGAGCAGTATCCGGCGTGATGCCGACGGGCGTTTGTTGCTGGGCAGCCTGGGCAACGGCAACCAGAAGCCCGCCTGGTTCCTCAAGGCCTGGGCCGACCGTGTGCAGCAGCACTATTTCCCGTACCTCAAGAAGGTGGACTGGGAATACACCTGGACCGGCTGTATCGCCTTTACCCCGGACCATCTGATGCGACTGTTCGAGCCCGCGCCCGGGTTGGTGGCCGTCACTGGCTACAACGGGCGTGGCGTGACCACCGGGACGGTGGTGGGCAAGGCATTTGCCGACTACCTGTGTCACCAGGATCCCCAGGCTCTGCCGATTCCGTTTGCACCGATGCAGCCTCTGGCCGGGGTAGGCCTGCGCAGTTGCCTGTATGAAGCCGGGTTTTCGTTGTATCACGCCGGCCAATGCCTGCGAATTGTCATCTGATCAGCGAAATACCGCCCAAAAGCCGGCGTTTTCTTAGCCGGCTACTAATCTGTATTGGTGCGAGTCGTAGCAGTGACGCACTGTAAATGTGCACTTCCGTTACGCGCGTGGTTACAGATGTCCGAAGGGGCGCTTGATGGCTGGCTGACATCAGTCCAATCGGCGGGTTTCACTCTTTCGGGCCTTTGGTTGCACCTCTGCGTTCCAGAGGGTTGCACGTCCCGGCAAAAAGGCACCGAAACGCCTGTAATAACAATGACACCGTGTCTTTTTGAAATATAAAAACGCAATGGCACGCCGCTTGCTCTCAGCTTTCCGGTGAAAGTTTCAAGTGAAAGTTTGAAGTGAAATTGCAGTGCCCATTCAACAAAAAACTCGGAGCACCACTCATGTCCCAGACGTTTTACAAGAAAGGTTTCCTGGCCCTCGCGGTAGCTGCCGCGCTGGGTGTTTCTACGTTTGTTCAAGCTGATGTGAAGATTGGCGTGGCGGGGCCGATGACGGGCGCCAACGCAGCCTTCGGTGAGCAGTACATGAAAGGTGCCCAGGCGGCAGCCGATGTGATCAACAAGGCGGGCGGGATCAACGGCGAACAGATCAAGCTGGTGGCCGGTGACGATGCGTGCGAACCCAAGCAGGCCGTGGCCGTGGCCAACCGCCTGGCCGACCAGGACAAAGTGATCGGCGTGGTCGGCCACTTCTGCTCGTCCAACACCATTCCAGCCTCCGAGGTGTACGACGAAGCGGGCATCATCGCTATCACTCCAGGCTCCACCAACCCACAAGTGACCGAGCGTGGCCTGGCGGCCATGTTCCGTATGTGCGGGCGTGACGATCAGCAAGGCATCGTGGCCGGCGACTACATCGTCGACGTGCTCAAGGGTAAGAAAGTCGCGGTCATCAACGACAAGGACACCTACGGCAAAGGCCTGGCCGATGCCACCGCCGCCCAGTTGACCAAGCGCGGCGTCAAGCCGGTGCTGGAAGAAGGCCTGACCCGTGGCGAAAAAGACTTCAGCGCCCTGGTCACCAAGATCCGCTCGCTGGGTGCCGACGTTGTGTACTTCGGCGGCCTGCACCCGGAAGCCGGTCCACTGGTACGCCAGATCCGTGAAGCCGGCCTCAACGACGTCAAGTTCATGTCCGACGACGGTGTCGTGACCGACGAACTGGTGGCGACCGCCGGTGGTGCGCAGTACGTCAATGGCGTCTACATGACCTTCGGCGCCGACCCGCGCCTGCTGCCAGACAGCAAGGCCGTGGTGGAAGAGTTCCGCAAAAATGGCACCGAGCCTGAAGGCTACACCCTGTACGCCTACGCCTCGATCCAGGCCCTGGCCGCCGGCTTCAACGGCGCCAAGTCCAACAAGGGCGAAGATGCAGCCAAGTGGCTCAAGGCCAACCCGGTGCAAACCGTGATGGGCAAGAAAGAATGGGATACCAAGGGTGACCTGAAAGTCTCCGACTACGTGGTGTACCAGTGGGACAAGGACGGCAAATACCACCAGTTGGAAAAGCAGAAGTAATCAACCAGCCACCACCGACCCCTTGTGGGAGCCGGGCTTGCCCGCGATGACGGACTGACAGCCAGCACCTGTGTTGAATGTGAGACCGCTATCGCCGGCAAGCCAGCTCCCACACTGGATCGCGGTTGCCCGGGCCATTGCGTCCGGCACCAGATCTGTCTTTTCCTCCAGAAGGACCGCACACCCCACGGTGTGCAGGTTCTCACCGCGTGAGATTGCGTTATGGATGGTATTTTCCTGCAGCAACTGGTCAACGGTCTGACCCTCGGGTCGGTCTATGGCCTGATCGCCATCGGCTACACAATGGTCTATGGCATCATTGGCATGATCAACTTCGCCCACGGCGAGGTTTATATGATTTCCGCTTACCTCGCGGCGATCAGTCTGGCACTGCTGGCTTACTTCGGCCTCGAATCCTTCCCGCTGCTCATTCTTGGCACCCTGGTGTTCACCGTTGTCGTCACGGGCGTCTACGGTTGGGTCATCGAGCGTGTCGCCTACAAACCGTTGCGTAACTCCACGCGCCTGGCCCCGCTGATCAGCGCCATCGGGATTTCGCTGATCCTGCAGAACTACGCGCAGATCGCCCAGGGCGCCAAGCAACAAGGCATTCCCACTCTGCTGGCCGGCGCCTGGCGCGTCGATATCGGCACCGGGTTCGTCCAGTTGACCTACACCAAGGTGTTTATTCTGGTCGCAGCCTTTGCCGGTATGGCGCTGCTGACCTACATCATCAAGTACACCAAGCTCGGCCGCATGTGCCGTGCGACCCAGCAAGACCGCAAGATGGCCTCGATCCTGGGGATCAACACCGACCGCGTGATTTCCTACGTGTTTGTCATCGGTGCCGCCATGGCGGCCCTGGCCGGTGTGCTGATTACCCTGAACTACGGCACGTTCGACTTCTATGCCGGCTTTATCATCGGCATCAAGGCATTTACCGCAGCGGTACTCGGCGGCATCGGCTCCCTGCCTGGGGCGATGCTGGGCGGGATCATCCTGGGGATTTCCGAGTCGCTGTTCTCGGGGTTGATCAACTCTGACTACAAAGACGTGTTCAGTTTCTCCCTGCTGGTGGTGATTCTGATTTTCCGTCCCCAGGGCCTGCTTGGTCGCCCTCTCGTGGCGAAGGTGTAAACATGTCTGCTGCCAAGTCTATTGATATCAAGAAAAGTGTGGTCGATGCGGTCCTCGCCGGGCTGATTTCCCTGATCGTGTTCGGCCCTATCGTCGGTGTGGTCCTGGACGGCTACAGCTTCAACCTGGAGCCGGCCCGCGTGGGCTTGCTGGTCGCCATCGTCATGGCCGGGCGGCTGGTCATGAGCCTGTTCCTGCAAACGCCCAAGGGCTTGAAGATCCTCCAGGGCTTTGAAAGCTCGGGCTCCGGGGTGCATGTGCTGGCGCCGGACTACAAGTCGCGGCTGCGCTGGATCATCCCGGCGCTGATCGTGATCGCCATTGTCTTTCCGTTTTTTGCCAACAAATACCTGCTGACCGTGGTGATCCTCGGGCTGATCTACGTGTTGCTGGGCCTGGGCCTGAACATCGTGGTGGGCCTGGCCGGGTTGCTTGACCTGGGTTACGTGGCGTTCTACGCCATCGGCGCCTATGGCCTGGCCCTGGGGTACCAATACCTCGGGCTGGGGTTCTGGACGGTGTTGCCGCTGGCGGCCATTGCGGCCGCGTTGGCGGGGTGCATACTCGGCTTCCCGGTGTTACGAATGCACGGTGACTACCTGGCCATCGTGACCCTGGGCTTCGGTGAAATCATCCGCCTGGTGCTCAACAACTGGCTGTCGTTTACCGGCGGGCCGAACGGTATGCCGGTGCCATCGCCGACCTTCCTCGGCCTGGAGTTCGGCCGCCGCGCCAAAGAAGGCGGGGTGCCGTTCCATGAGTTCTTCGGCATCGCCTACAACCCCAACGTGAAATTCCTGTTCATTTACATCGTGCTGTTCCTGGTGGTGCTGGCCGTGCTGTACATCAAGCACCGCCTGACCCGCATGCCAGTGGGTCGCGCCTGGGAAGCCCTGCGTGAAGATGAGATCGCTTGCCGCTCCATGGGCCTGAACCATGTGCTGGTCAAACTCTCGGCCTTCACCATCGGCGCCTCCACGGCCGGTCTGGCCGGGGTGTTCTTTGCCAGCTACCAGGGCTTCGTCAACCCGTCTTCGTTCACCTTCTTCGAGTCGGCATTGATCCTCGCCATCGTGGTACTGGGCGGCATGGGCTCGACGGTGGGCGTGGTGATTGCCGCGTTCGTGCTGACCGTGGCGCCTGAACTGCTGCGTAGCTTCTCCGAGTACCGTGTGCTGCTGTTTGGCGTGTTGATGGTGGTGATGATGATCTGGCGACCGCGTGGCCTGATCCGGATCAGCCGTGCCGGTGTGACACCACGCAAGGGGGTAGCGCCATGAGCAAGGAAGTGGTCCTCAACGTGGAACACCTGATGATGCACTTCGGTGGCATCAAGGCCTTGAGCGATGTGAGCCTCAAGGTCGAACGCAACTCGATCTTCGCCCTGATCGGCCCCAACGGCGCCGGCAAGACCACGGTGTTCAACTGCCTGACCGGCTTCTACACGGCCAGCGGCGGCAAGATCGAACTCAATATCCGTGGCAAGCAGACCAACGTGATCCAGTTGCTCGGCGAGCGCTTCAAGCCCACCGACTTCGTGTCGCCCAAGAGCTTTTTCAGCCGGGTGTACTACAAGATGTTCGGCGGCACCCACCTGGTGAACCGTGCCGGCCTGGCCCGTACGTTCCAGAACATTCGCCTGTTCAAGGAAATGTCGGTGGTGGAAAACCTGCTGGTAGCCCAGCACATGTGGGTCAACCGCAACATGCTGGCGGGCATTCTCAACACCAAGGGCTACCGCAAGGCAGAAAGCGATGCACTGGACCACGCCTTTTACTGGCTGGAAGTAGTGGACCTGGTGGACTGTGCCAACCGCCTGGCCGGCGAGCTTTCCTACGGCCAGCAGCGCCGCCTGGAAATTGCCCGTGCCATGTGCACCCGGCCGCAGATCATCTGCCTGGACGAACCGGCAGCGGGCCTCAACCCCCAGGAAACCGAAGCCCTCAGCGCGATGATTCGCCTGCTGCGCGACGAACACGACCTCACAGTGGTGCTGATTGAACACGACATGGGCATGGTGATGAGTATTTCCGACCACATCGTGGTGCTGGACCACGGCAACGTCATCGCCGAGGGCGGGCCGGACGCGATCCGTAACGACCCGAAAGTGATTGCGGCCTACCTGGGCGCCGATGAAGAGGAGTTGGTATGAGTACGCCTATCCTCGAAATGAAGGACCTGGACGTGTTTTACGGCCCGATCCAGGCCCTGAAAAAAGTCTCGCTGCACATCGACGAAGGTGAAACGGTGAGCCTGATCGGCTCCAACGGCGCGGGCAAGTCCACGCTGCTGATGTCGATCTTCGGCCAGCCGCGCGCCGAGTTCGGGCAGATCCTCTACCAGGGCGTGGACATCACCCACAAGTCGTCCCACTACATCGCCTCCAACGGCATCGCCCAGTCCCCGGAAGGGCGGCGGGTGTTCCCGGACATGACCGTCGAGGAAAACCTGCTGATGGGCACCATCCCCATTGGCGACAAGCACGCCAGCGAAGATATGCAGCGCATGTTCGAGCTGTTTCCACGGCTCAAGGAGCGGCGTAACCAGCGGGCGATGACCATGTCCGGTGGCGAACAGCAAATGCTCGCCATTGCCCGGGCATTGATGAGCCGACCCAAGCTGTTGCTGCTCGATGAGCCGAGCCTGGGGCTGGCGCCGATTGTGGTGAAGCAGATCTTCGCCACCTTGCGCGAGCTGGCCGCCACCGGGATGACCATCTTCCTGGTGGAGCAGAACGCCAACCATGCGTTGCGCCTGTCTGACCGGGCGTATGTGATGGTCAACGGCGAAATCCGTTTGACCGGCACCGGCAAGGAGTTGCTGGTGAACGAGGAAGTGCGCAACGCCTACCTCGGTGGGCACTAACCCGGCCTGATCGCTCCCACGCTCCGCGTGGGAGCGCATCCTGTGACGCTCCGCGTCACGCTTTGGGACGCAGAGCGTCCTTGGCGGCATTCCCACGCGAAGCGTGGGAACGATCAGCGGGCGCCTGCATTTTTCGGTCGTCCACAGGCCCTCCGGCAAATTGTGGAAAACAAATCCACACACCTCCTCAAGCGCGACATATAGCCGCCGCAAATCCCTGTTTTGTCACACAAATGACTTGTCCCCATCCACTGTGGAACCGGCTGTGGGTAACATGGGAGTAGCTGGCTGCAAGCCTTTATCTACGCGGCCTGTAGCGCTATGGTTGTTTTTTGATCAGGGGCTTTTTTGTGGAGTGTCGCAGGTTTTGTCAACCTGTTCATAGACACAGGTATATGACCGAAACATGACATTCAAGCCTGTGGATAAGTCTGTGGTTAAACTCTGGAAAGACTGGTGTAGAGGCCGGATTTACTGGCCTGGAGCCATGCATCCCGACTCATCCTCCCGCAGGGGCCTACATATGGCCCGCCCAAGGTCAAGCAAAAAACTTTTTGAATCGCCCTGAAAGCCTTGTATATAGCGGCCTGGAGGGTTTTGTACTTGCCCCCAAAGACTGTGGGCGCAGCTGTGGATAACCTGCGCGCATATGGCTGCAGGCCACGGTTTATAAGGCTTTACCTGGAGTGATTAAAAAATGATCAGGTGTGCATGACGTTATGTGCATAGCGGTTGCCGCAACGGCGGCGTAAGGGCATTCTGCTGGCTGATTTTTTCCCGATGCCCGCAAGGAGAACACCATGTCCAACACGCTGTTTATTACTGGCGCAACTTCAGGTTTCGGCGAAGCCTGTGCCCGTCGCTTTGCCGAGGCTGGCTGGAAACTGGTGCTCACCGGCCGGCGTGCCGAGCGCTTGAATGCCCTGGTCGAAGAGCTTTCCAAGCAGACCGAGGTGCATGGCCTGGTGGTGGACGTGCGTGATCGCAAGGGCATGGAAGAGGCAATTGCCAACCTGCCGCCATCGTTCAGCAAACTGCGTGGGCTGATCAACAATGCCGGCCTGGCCGTGGGCACCGACCCGGCGCCCAAGTGCAGCCTCGACGATTGGGAAACCATGGTCGACACCAACATCAAGGGCCTGCTGACCACCACCAGCCTGCTGCTGCCGCGCCTGATCGCCCATGGTCGTGGCGCCGGGATCATCAACCTGGGCTCCATCGCCGGTAACTACCCGTACCCGGGCAGCCACGTGTATGGCGGCTCCAAGGCGTTCGTCAAACAGTTCTCCCTGAACCTGCGCTGCGACCTGCAAGGCACCGGCGTACGCGTGACCAACATCGAGCCGGGCCTGTGCGAGAGCGAGTTCTCCCTGGTGCGCTTCGGCGGTGACCAGGCGCGTTACGACGCCACCTATGCGGGCGCCGAGCCGATCCAGCCGCAAGATATTGCTGACACCATCTTCTGGGTGATGAACACCCCGGCGCATGTGAACATCAACCGCCTGGAGCTGATGCCGGTCAGCCAGACCTGGGCTGGGTTTGCGATTGAGCGTGGGGCTAAATAAGGCTTAGCACCGCGCCGCCTGCAGCGCGGCTCCCTCTTCTGAAATGCAATCAAATGGGGGAGCCGGGGTTGCCGGCGAAGGCGGCAAATCGGCCAAAAGGCGACATAAGGTACACTCCACTCCTGAAAACCCCACCGCAACCAGCGGTTTAAAGGTTTTGACAGGAGGATATGTGAGTAACCGAGGTGAGCAGGCACTGCTCAAACAATCGACCATCCTGATGTTCGCCGTGGCGATCGCCGGGATTGTCACGGGTGTGATATCAGGCGCCCAATCCATTTTATTCGATGGCTTTTTCTCGCTGATCGCGACCTTTATCAAGGTGCTGATGCTGATCACGGCCAAGCTGATCGCCAAGAAAAGCAATGACCGCTTCCAGTTCGGCTACTGGCACCTGGAACCCATGGTGTTGCTGATCGAGGGCAGTTTCCTGCTGTTGATCGCCATCTACGCGTTTCTCAACGGGGTGTTCGGCATTATCAATGGCGGGCGCGAGATCGAGTTGGGGCTGGTGATCATCTACGCCGCGGTGTTTACCGTGGTCGAGTTCGCCTATTTCTTCTATGTGCGCCACCGCAACCGCAAGCTGCAGTCGTCGCTGATCCAGTTCGACAACATCAGTTGGTTGGTGGACGCGATGCTCTCCGTGGGCCTGCTGGTGAGCTTCCTGGCCGCGTTGTTGCTCAAGTCCCAGGGCTACGGCGAGTGGGCGGTGTATGTCGACCCCTTGATCCTGATCCTGCTGGCCCTGAGCATGCTGGCGCCGGCCTTGAAGATCCTGCGTCCGGCCTTGCGTGACGTGCTGGGGATTGCCCCGGACCAGTTGGACGACAAGGTGCGCGAAGTGATGGATGCGGCCCAGGCCCGGCATGGTTTCGAGGACTACGTGTCCTACGTGCAGAAACACGGGCGGGCGCGGTTTATCGAGATCCATGTGGTGTTGCCGGCCGATTACCCGGTGGATAAGGTCGCGACGCTCGACGGGCTACGCGAAGAGATATCCACAGGGCTGGGCGCGCCGGACAAGGCGCGATGGCTGACGATCAGTTTTACTGGGGATCGCAAGTGGATTGCGTGATCGGCCGTTAGACCGAGGTGAGGCTCTCGCAGGCAAGCCAGCTCCCACATTCGACTGCGTTCCAACGATGGAACCCGTTCAAGTGTGGGAGCTGGCTTGCCTGCGATGGGGCCGGGAAAATCAGCCGAGAAACTCGCTCAACCCCTGATAGCAGGTAGCCAAATGGT
This sequence comes from Pseudomonas sp. WS 5410, assembly GCF_012985645.1. Taxonomy (NCBI): domain Bacteria; kingdom Pseudomonadati; phylum Pseudomonadota; class Gammaproteobacteria; order Pseudomonadales; family Pseudomonadaceae; genus Pseudomonas; species Pseudomonas sp. WS 5410. The sequence goes on from NZ_JAAQWS010000010.1 coordinate 85,992, forward strand.
AAGGCGTAGTCGACGGCATATCCCGCCGGCTCACCTCACCCTTGGCATCCAGGCACTCATTCCAGCCCCTGGCATGCAGGAAGTGCTGCTGCAACGCCAGCAACTGTCGCTCCAGCACCGCCGCGCTGCCCGGGCGCAAGGTCAGTGCCCGCAGGTACTCGGCCTGGGCCCAGATGCGCTGGGTGGCGTCACGCACGCTGCCGTCCAGTGCCAACATGCCGCTGACGGCGCCAGTGAGGTTATCCACACCGGTTTGCTCGGCATAGGCAAATGCCCGGCTCAGCGAGGCATGCAGCGCAGTGCCGCGCAGCAGGGGCGAGGACTCCAGCAGGAAGAACCATTCAAACTGATGCCCTGGCTCGAACCAGTTATCCACAGCGCCCAGGGGTTTCTCCATCATCACGCCATGCTGGCGCTCGATAAAGCGCTGTTGCATGGCCGTCGCCAGTGCCAGCAGGGCCTGTTGCACCGCCGCGTCTTCACGCACCGCGAGGGTGGCGAGGAAGCCTTCGGCCAGGTGCATCAGCGGGTTCTGCAGCGGCCCGGACTTGAGGGACGACCAGTTACGCTCCAGGACCGCCTCATACAGGCCGTCGCCCGTGGCAAAGCGCTCGGCGACTACTTCCAGGGCGGCATTGAGCACCGACTCCACCAACGGCTCGCGGACCTTGGCCCAGTAATGGGCGCAGGCGAAGATGATAAACGCGTGGGTGTAGAGGTCTTTGCGCTGGTCCAGCGGATTGCCGTGGGGGTCGATGCTGTAGAACCAGCCACCGTGTTCGGCGTCATGGAAGTGCCGTTGCAGCGAGCGAAACAACGCCGCAGCGCGCTCTTGCGCAAACGCTTTGCCTGGCTCGCCGATCAGGCTGGCAAACACATACAACTGCCGGGCACAGGCCATGGCGCGGTAGCGTTGCGGGGGCAAGGGGCGATGGTCGGCGTCCAGCGCCTCATAGGGCAACGCCAGCTCGGCATTCCAGCCCGGACCCTGCCAGAGCGGCACGATCAGGTCGTTGAAGTGCGTGAGCACGGCGTTCAATTGAGGCTTGTGGGCGGAGCTTGGAGCGATGGGCATCGGCTGGCGTCGTCACGGCAGGGGTGTTTGCCGCGCATGGTAGCAGGCTTGAGAACAGTGGTGTCTGTGCGAGCGCTATCGCGGGCAAGCCCGCTCCCCATTTTTGAAGTGTGAACCCCTTCAAATGTGGGCGCTGGCTTGCCTGCGATGAATCCCTTACAGGCACCGCAAGGCTCAGCCCGCCAGCAACCAGGCCCCCGTCGCCGCCGAAGCCGCGCCCGCCAGCCGCACCAGCGGCGCCGCCGCAGCCGGCAAGAAGCGCACCAGCGCATACCCGGCCGCGTGCAGCACCGCCGTCGCCCCGACAAACCCGGCTGCATACGCCCAAGGGCTGGTCATGTCCGGCAGTTCCAGGCCATGGGCCACGCCATGGAACAGGGCAAACACCGCTGTTGCGGCCACGGCCAGCGCCACCGGCGGGCGAATCGCCAAGGCCACCGCCAGGCCCAGGGCCAGTACCGACGCGGCAATCCCGCTTTCCAGGGCCGGCAAGGCCAACCCTTCAAACCCCAGCACGCCGCCGAGCAGCATGGTGCCGACAAACGTACACGGTAGCGCCCAACGCGCCGCCCCTTGTTGCTGCGCCGCCCATAGGCCGACGGCCAGCATCGCCAGCAGATGGTCCAGCCCGCCGAGGGGATGGCTGATGCCGGCCACCAGGCCATTGTCGCCGTGGCCCGGATGGGCAAAGGCCAGGGCTGGGATCAGTAGCAGGGTGGCGGCGGCAAACAGTTTGTTGAGGCTCATAAACAGCTCCTTGGTAGGGGATCAGGCTGCGGTCAGCAGGCCCTGGCGTTCGATAAAGGCGACGATTTCTTCCAGGCCGACGCCGGTTTTCTGGTTGCTGAAGACAAACGGCTTGCCGCCGCGCATGCGCTGGGTGTCGCTGTTCATCAGTTCCAGCGAGGCGCCGACCAGCGGCGCCAAGTCGATCTTGTTGATCACCAACAGGTCCGACTTGCAGATCCCCGGCCCGCCCTTGCGTGGCAGCTTGTCGCCGGCCGACACATCGATCACATAGATGGTCAGGTCCGACAGCTCGGGGCTGAAGGTGGCCGACAGGTTGTCGCCGCCCGACTCCACCAGGATCAGGTCCAGGCCTGGGAAGCGCCGGTTCAGTTGATCCACGGCTTCGAGGTTGATCGACGCGTCTTCGCGAATCGCCGTGTGCGGGCAGCCGCCGGTTTCTACGCCGATGATGCGCTCGGGTGCCAGGGCCTGGTTGCGCACCAGGAAGTCGGCGTCTTCGCGGGTATAGATGTCGTTGGTGACCACCGCCAGGTTGTAGCGATCACGCAGGGCCAGGCACAGCGCCAGGGTCAGGGCGGTCTTGCCGGAGCCAACGGGGCCGCCGATACCGACGCGCAGGGGTTGTGTGTTCATGGGTTTCTCCTAGGAACGGAACAGGCGGCTGTACTGGCGCTCGTGGGCCATGCATGCCAGGGACAGGCCGAACGCGGCGCTGCCAACGTGATGGGGATCGCACTGGCGGGCGTCCTGCTGGGCTTGTTGCAGCAACGGCAGCAGCTCGCTGGTCAGGCGTTGGGCGGCCTGCTGGCCCAGGGGCAGGGTCTTCATCAGCACCGCCAACTGGTTTTCCAGCCAGCTCCACAGCCAGGCAGCCAGGGCATCCTCGGGGCTGATCGCCCAGGCGCGCGCGGCAAGTGCCCAGCCCAGGGCCAGGTGGGGTTCGGGGGTGGCGTCGAGAAAGCGGCGCGCTGCGTCATCCAGTTCCGGCAGACCGTTGAGCAGTTGTTGCAGGGAGTAGCCCATTTGCCGGCTCTCCTGGAACAGTTCGCGGGTTTCGCGGCTGGCACGATGCTCTTCGCAGAGCTGGCGCAGGCGCGTCCAGTCCTGGTCGGCGGCGGCCTGGCAATGGGCAAGCAACAGCGGCGCTTCGAAGCGTGCGAGGTTGAGTAGCAGTTGGTCGCTGATCCAGCGTCGGGCGCTGTCGGCATCGCTGACACGGGCATTGTCCACGGCCATTTCCAGGCCCTGGGAATAGCTGTAGCCGCCAATCGGCAATTGCGGACTGGCCAGACGCAACAGCGCCCAGGCCGGATTCACAGGCGCACGCCGAACTGATGCAGTTTGGGCGGGTAGTTGAAGTCTTCGTCACCGTGGCGTGAGTGATGATGACCGCCACCGTAGGCGCCGTGCTCGGGCTGGAACGGTGCTTCGAGGGTTTCGGCATGGGCCCCCAATTGCTCGAGCATGGCCTTGAGCACGTAGTCATCAAGCAGGCGCAGCCAGCCGTCACCCACTTGCAGGGCCACATGGCGGTTGCCCAAGTGATAGGCCGCGCGGGTCAGCTCGAACGCGCTGCTGCAGGTCACGTGCAGCAGTTGTTCAGGGCGCGCGCAGACACGTACGACACGTCCGTCTTCAGCCTGTAGGAATTCCCCATCGTGCAGCGGCGGCTGACCGCGCTCCAGAAACAGGCCGACGTCTTCTCCCTCGGCACTGAAACAGCGCAGGCGGCTTTTGCTGCGGGCTTCGAAGTTCAGCAGCAACTCTGCGGCCCAGGTGGGTTGGGGGGCGATTCGGCGGTGGATCACCAGCATCAGGAAGCTTCCAGCTATGAGCGATAAACAGGCTAGAGCAAGGGGCTTGCCAACCCTGCTGGACGTAGGAAAACGCCGTAGGTCTGGGGCGTTGCGCCACTAAACGGGGCGAGGGGGTGGTGAGGGAGTGATTCATTGTGGTGCGTCAGGGGCTGCGCAAGCACCTGAATTGGGCGATTTTGGCGGAGCCCGCCAGGTGTTTTGCAGGGCGTTTCCTTCAGCTACTTGTCCCAGGGTTGATTTGGGATTGCTCCTACGCGCATAGGGGATTCCTCGTTCATATTTCTACGCGTCGTTTCACTAGGATTTCGCCCCCGTGTTTAATCCATTGCGACGTTCCTCATGTTTAAGTCATTTTTATGTGTAGTCATGGTCGGTCTGTTTGGCATCACCTCATCGGCCTCGGCCAACTTCAATAAGCGCACCACTTCCCTGGCCCCTTTCAGTTCATCGTTGCAGGCCGTGCCGCAACCCACCATCGAGAGTGTGGTCGACCGCGCCCATGAGTTGCTGGGCACCGCGTACACGTGGGGCGGCAGCTCCCAGGAGCAGGGGTTCGATTGCAGTGGCTTGTTGGTCTATCTGTTCAAGACCGAGGCCAATATTGTCATCCCGCGCACCACGGCGGCGATGCACCGGTCAACGGCGGCGACGATCAAGCGTGATGCGCTGCAGCCCGGCGATGCGGTGTTTTTCAAGGCCAATGGCAGCAGCCAGGTCGGCCATGTCGGCCTTTATGTGGGTGAGGGCAAGTTCATTCATTCGCCGCGCAAGGGCAAGAGCATCCGCATCGACTCCCTGGCCAACAACTACTGGAAGAAGAACTACACCACCGCCAAGCGTTTTCACACGGTGCGTTGACCGCGCTACTCGGTGCTGCCCAGGCCTTGCCAGTGCTTGAGGCCGATAAAGATGAAGCGCAGTTGCTGGGTGATCTTGGCCTGGGGCGTGAGATGCGGCGGCAGGGCGGCGGCGGGCGGGTCGATGATGTCGGGCAGGGTGGCGAACACGCTCTTGACGATCAGGTCGGCCATCACATGCAAGCCGTCGGCATCCAGGTGCTGGAGCTTGGGCATCAGCGTCAGGTCGGCTGCCAGGTCCGAGGTGATGTCCTCGCGCAGCGCGCCGATGGCTTGGCGCACGGCCAGGCAACCGCCGTATTGCTCGCGGGCCAGGAACAGGAATTGCGAACGGTTGGCCGCTACCACATCGAGAAAGATCCGCACCGAGGCATCAATGATGCCGCCCATGACGAATTCGTTGTGGCGTACCAGGCGGATGGTGGCGCGGAAGGTCTGGCCGACCTCACTGACGAGCACCAGGCCCAGTTGGTCCATATCGGCAAAGTGACGGTAAAAACCGGTGGGCACGATGCCGGCGCTCTTTGCCACTTCACGCAGGCTCAGGCTACCAAACCCACGGCCACCCTCCATCAGATGGCGGGCTGCGTCCATCAAGGCAAGGCGGGTCTGTTGCTTCTGTTCGGCGCGGGGGAGCATTGGCAGCTGGGCTTTGTAGACAAGGACAGCGACGCACTCTAGCAAAACAACTTTACCGGCGTCGAACTTGAAACAGGGCAAAAGGGGGGTAGGTCCCACAAAGTCAAAGCCCGATCACTGGGGATCGGGCTTTTTTCAGGGCCGGCACAGGCTTAGCTCGTAGCTTTATGCATGTCATCCAGACGGTCGGAGCCGCCCTCGGCAACGAATTCGCGCTGTTGCAGGCGGTCCGAGCCACCTTCAACCAGACCTTTCTGTTCCAGGCGATCACGGCCGCCTTCGGCTACGAATTCACGTTTCTGCAGGCGCTCAGAACCGCCTTCAACCAGGCCTTTCTGTTCCAGGCGATCGCGACCGCCTTCGGCGACGGCGTTGCGCTCTTGCAGACGGTCGGAACCGCCTTCAACCAGACCTTTCTGTTCCAGGCGATCGCGGCCACCTTCGGCAACGGTCTGGCTGATGTGCGCGGCGTCAGCCTTGGCTTGTGGGATGGCTTGTTCTGTGGCTGGCAGGGCAAAAGCGCTGGTGGCCAGGACGGAGAGTGCAACACTGAGCAGTAATTGGCGTTTCATGAGAGTGGCTCCTTGGGAGGGCGATAAAGTGGGTACGGAGCCAATGCTACTCTCGATATCTCGATATAAAAGTTCATAAACGCAATGGTAATAATCAACAGAATTGATTGTTCTGCGCCGAGGCTCTAAATCGCGGCTCTCAAGCACGCGCTTTTGCACCGAGGTGGGTATTTTCGACACGGGCGTGGGTAACAACGGTGCGTCATTGATGAAATAAGCTGTCGGATTAGTCAGAAAAAACGCTTTTCACTGCTAATTGCCCTCTGCGGTTAAACCCCCAGGCCATTTGCCAGTCGTAGCCATATAAGCTTTAGCCCTTGCGCGCGTTGCCCGTGGCACGCGCAGTCGTAATCAGGAGCCCTGTGCAATGACGCGCACTCGTAAAATTCTCGCCTGGAGCAGTGCTTGCTTCGTCCTGCTGATCGCCGCAGTGGTACTGATCCTGGTGTTCTTCGATTGGAACCGGATCAAGCCGCAACTCAATGCCAAAGTCTCCGAAGAGCTGCATCGCGCCTTTGCCATCAATGGCAACCTGGCGGTGGTCTGGCAGCGCGAGGCGGACGAGGGCGGTTGGCGCGCCTGGGTGCCGTGGCCCCATGTGGTGGCCGAAGACCTGAGCCTGGGCAACCCCGAGTGGTCGAAAAAACCGCAGATGGTCACCCTCAAGCGCGTTGAACTGCGCATCTCGCCCTTGGCCTTGCTGGCCCAGCGCGTGGTGATCCCGCGCATCGACCTGACCGAACCGAGCGCCGAGTTGCAGCGCCTGGCCGATGGCCGCGCCAACTGGACCTTCACCTTTGATCCCAAGGATCCGAATGCCGAACCGTCCAACTGGGTGGTGGATATCGGTGCCATTGGCTTCGACAAGGGCCACGTGACCCTCGACGATCAGACCCTCAAGACCCGTCTCGATGTGCTGATCGACCTCCTGGGCAAACCCATCGCATTCAGCGAAATCGTCGGCGAGCGCGATGCCAAAAAGGCCCTGGAGCAGGGCGCGACACCCCAGGACTATGCCTTTGGCCTCAAGGTCAGCGGCCAGTACCACGGCCAGAAACTCGCGGGCAGCGGCAAGATCGGTGGGCTGCTGGCCCTGCAGGACGCTGCCAAGCCATTCCCCCTGCAAGCCCAGGCGAAAATCGGTGATACCAGTATTGCCCTGGCTGGCACTCTGACCGACCCACTGAACCTCGGCGCCCTGGACCTGCGCCTGAAACTGTCCGGCACCAGCCTGGGCAACCTTTACCCACTGACCGGCGTGACCCTGCCGGACTCGCCGGCCTATTCCACCGATGGGCGCCTGATCGCCAAGTTGCAGGAGGCCGGCGGTGCGTCGTTCCGCTATGAGAACTTCAACGGCAAGATCGGCAACAGCGACATCCACGGCGACCTGGCCTATGTCGCCAGCCAGCCACGGCCCAAGCTCAGCGGCGCGCTGGTGTCCAATCAACTGCTGCTGGCCGACCTCGCGCCGCTGATCGGTGCCGATTCCAATGCCAAGCAAAAAGCCCGTGGCGGTGAAAGCAAGCAACCGGCGACCAAGGTGTTGCCGGTGGAGGAATTTCGCACCGAGCGCTGGCGCGATATGGACGCGGATGTCGAGTTCACCGGCAAACGCATCGTCCACAGTGCCGAATTGCCCTTTACCGACCTCTACACGCACCTGGTGCTCAACGACGGCCAACTGAGCCTCGAACCCCTGCGCTTTGGCGTGGCGGGCGGCAAGCTGGATGCGCAGATTCGCCTCAATGGCCGCATCACCCCGCTGGAAGGCCGGGCGAAACTGACGGCGCGCAACTTCAAGCTCAAGCAACTGTTCCCCACCTTTGAACCGATGAAGACCAGCTTTGGCGAGCTCAATGGCGATGCCGATATCGCCGGGCGCGGCAACTCGGTGGCAGCGTTGCTGGGCAGTGCCAATGGCGATCTGAAAATGCTCATCAACGACGGTGCGATCAGCCGTGGCTTGATGGAAATCGCCGGGCTGAACGTGGGCAACTATGTGATCGGCAAACTGTTTGGCGACAAGGAAGTGAAGATCAACTGCGCGGCGGCAGATTTCGGCATCAAGACCGGCCTGGCCACCACCCGCCTGTTTGTGTTCGATACCGAGAACGCGATCATCTACATCGACGGCACCGCGAACATGGCCAGCGAACAGCTGGACCTGACGATCAGCCCAGAGTCCAAGGGCTTTCGCCTGTTCTCGCTGCGCTCGCCGTTGTACGTCAACGGGCCGTTTATCAAGCCCAATGCCGGGGTCAAGACGGTGCCACTGTTGTTGCGTGGCGCAGGCATGGTGGCGCTGGGTGTGATCGTCGCCCCTGCGGCGGGCTTGCTGGCGCTGGTGGCGCCGAGTGGGGATGAGCCGAACCAGTGCGTGCCGCTGTTGCAGCAGATGCGGGAAGGCAAGGCACCGAAAACGGTGAAAGGCTAACTGAAGAAACCGATAGCTCAATGTGGGAGCGGGCTTGCCCGCGATAGCGGTGGGTCAGTCGCTAAAATGCTGACTGATACACCGCTCTCGCGAGCAAGCCCGCTCCCACCGTCGTTAGCTGTGCTGGCAGCCTTACAGGTCTTTGAGAATGTCCGCCATATCGTCAGCGTGCTCTTCTTCCTGGGCCAGGATGTCTTCAAAGATGCGGCGGGTGGTCGGGTCTTTCTCGCCGATGTACTGGATGATCTCGCGATAGCTGTCCACCGCGATGCGCTCGGCCACCAGGTCTTCGTAGACCATTTCCTTCAAGGTCTTGCCGGCTACGTACTGCGCGTGGGAGTTCTTGGACAGCAGGTCCGGGTTGAACTCGGGTTCGCCGCCCAGTTGCACGATGCGCTCGGCCAGTTTGTCGGCATGTTCCAGTTCCTGGTTGGCGTGCTCCAGGAACTCATCGGCGGCGACGCTGGCTTTCAGGCCGCTGGCCATGAAGTAGTGGCGCTTGTAGCGCAGCACGCAGACCAGTTCGGTGGCCAGCGACTCATTGAGCAGGCGCAGGATCTCTTCGCGGTCGGCGCTGTAGCCTTCGGTCACCGCGCCGTTTTCCACATTCTTGCGTGCACGTTCGCGAAGGGTGCTTACGTCAGACAAATGCATGTCAGTCATTTCAATCTCCTGAGGCTAATCCGGTTTTGCGCCACACTCTCGGGGCGTGATCGCTCCAAGTTGTGAGTGCTGCGCGGCGCAAAAAGTTTTATCGGATGTTGCCGGGTGTCATATCGGTGGCGGCAGGGCTGGTCTAGGATCAGCCTAATCGCCTCTTTCAAGGACGTTTGCCCCTATGACGCAGACATTGGCTACACGTTATCCCCTGGTTTTGGTGCCAGGCATGCTCGGGTTTGTACGGTTGCTGCTGTACCCGTACTGGTACGGCATCATCCCGGCCTTGCGTGCCGGCGGGGCGCAGGTGTTTGCGGTGCAAGTGGCGCCGCTCAACTCCAGCGAGGTGCGCGGCGAGCAGTTGCTGGTGCAGATCGAGCAGATACGCCGCCAGACCGGCGCCGACAAGGTCAACCTGATCGGCCATAGCCAGGGCTCGCTCACCGCCCGTTACGCAGCGGCCAAACGCCCGGAATGGGTGGCTTCGGTGACGTCGGTGGCGGGACCCAATCACGGCTCGGAGTTGGCAGACTACCTGCACACCCACTACCCGGCCGACAGCGCCAAGGGCCGGATCATGAGTGCGCTGTTGCGCCTGGTGGGCGTGCTGATGGGGCTTCTGGAAACCGGCTATCGCGGCCCGCGTTTTGCGGCGGATATCCACGCCTCCCATCAGTCGCTGACCAGCGCGGGTGTGGCGCTGTTCAATCGCCAGTACCCTCAGGGCCTGCCAGATACCTGGGGTGGGCAGGGCGCCGAGGAAGTGGGCGGTGTGCGCTATTACTCCTGGTCCGGCACCCTGCAGCCGGGCAAGACCGATCGCGGGCGCAACCTGCTGGACGGCACCAACCGCAGTTGCCGGCTGTTTGCGCGGACCTTCGTCAAGGAGAAAGGCCAGTGCGACGGCATGGTCGGGCGCTACAGCTCACACTTGGGCACGGTGATCGGTGACGACTATGCGCTGGACCATTTCGATATCGTCAACCAGTCGCTGGGCCTGGTGGGCAAGGGGGCCGAGCCGATCCGCCTGTTTGTCGAGCATGCTCAGCGGTTGAAGGCGGCCGGGCTTTAACGTCTTACGGGCGTCGTCCAGCGCTCCGACAAAATCACCCCACCCAGTGTCAGTACGCCGCCGACCAGGTGATACAGCGCCAGCTGTTCCTTGAGCACCACTGCGGCAATCAGCGCGGTGATCAACGGCAGCAGGTTAAAAAACAGCGTGGTCCGGCTCGGCCCCAACTGCTTGACCGAATGCATCCACGCCAGCGGCGCAATCATCGAGGCCAGCAGGCAGGCGTACACCACCAGGCCAATATTCGACGGGCCGAGGCCGACCTTGTCCGAGGCCAGGAACAGTGGAAACAGCACCACCACAGCCACCAGCACCTGCAAATACAGGAGCACCAGGGGCGGCAGGCGCAGCTGCCATTTTTTCAACAGGGTGCTGTAGATCGCGTATGCCAGGGTGGCCACCAACATCATCGCGTCACCCAGGTTCACCCCGTGTTGCAGCAGCGCGCCGAGGCTGCCGGCCGACACCACCACCGCCACCCCGGCAAACGACAGTACCGCCCCGGTCAGGGCGCCGAAGGTCAGGCGCTGGCCAAGGCTGATAATCGCTGCAGTCAGGGCCATCAATGGCATCAGCGACAGGATGATCCCCATATTGGTGGCGCTGGTCAGGCTCGCGGCGTAGTACGCCAGGCTCTGGTAAACCGCCATGCCGAGCACGCCGAGCACAGCGATCTTGCCCAGGTTGGGGCGGATCGATGCCCAGTTGGCAATGACCGGCTTGAGCATGAACGGGGTGAACAGGATGGCCGCCAGCAGCCAGCGATAAAAACCGATCTCGGCCGGAAAAATCGAGCCCACGGCGAGTTTGTTGACCACGGTATTGCCAGCCCAGATAAAGATGGCCAGCAGCGGATAAGCGTATTGCATTGCAAGGAACCAGGAACGTTAGTGAGGGTTGATTATCCTTTGTCTGGATCGAAGCCTATACTTTGATCCAGACAAGCCGCCTTTGTATCCAGACAATATGTCCAAGACCTACATCAACCTGCCCGATTTCGACGTGCTACCGGCCCCGGTGTACTTCCGCTACTCGGAATTTGCCGCCGACAGCCGCGCCTCCCGCCATCAGCATGCCTGGGGCTCCCTGGACTACTCGGCCCGTGGCGTGATGCGCTTTGAAGTGGGCGGCAACCGGTTTATGTCGCCGCCGCAATACGCGGTGTGGATCCCGCCCAACACCCAGCACAGTTCCTACAATGCCCAGGCGATTGTCTACCGCTCGGTGTACCTGTCGCCGTCGTTGTGCGAGCTGTTGCCCAAGCAGCCCTGCACCCTGACCATCAGCAACATCCTCAAGGCGATCCTCAGTGATTTCGCCGAGCGCGACGTGAACATCCCGGCCAACGAGGCCGACGTGCGCCTGGCCCAGGTGCTGGTGGACCAACTCCAGCAGGCGCCGGTGCATGACTGTTTCCTGCCGTATGCCAGCAGCCCCGGCCTGCTCAGCGTGCTTGAAGGCATGCAGGCCGATCCTGGGGACAACCGCGCGCTGGCGCTGTGGGCGCAGCAGGTGCATGTCAGCGAGCGCACCCTGGCCCGGCAGTTTGTGCGCGAACTGGGCATGAGCTTTGGCGAGTGGCGTCAGCGCCTGCGCTTTCTGGCGGCCATCGAGGCCCTGGAAAGCACGCGCAGCGTGCAGGAAGTGGCGTTTGACCTGGGCTACAGCACCGCCTCGGCATTTATTGCGATGTTCCAGCGCCAGGCCGGTTGTACGCCGGAGCAGTATCGACGAACGAACTTACGTAGCAGGTGAAGGTGTAACAGGCTTTGTCTACACTGCAGGGGAGGCCGCGCCCCTCGGCGTGGTAACAGGGAGAAAACTCCATGAAGATGTTGCGTATTCCGTTGTTGATGATCGGTCTGCTGCTCTGTTCCCAAGGGTTTGCGGCCACTGCCCAGCAAAACAAAATGACCACCTGCAATGCCGAAGCCTCGACCAAGACCTTGAAGGGCGACGAGCGCAAGGCCTTCATGAAAACCTGCCTCTCGGCCCCGGCCGCCAACGACGCCAAGACCCTGACCCCGCAGCAGCAAAAAATGAAGGACTGCAACGCGTCGGCAAAAACCAAGGCGCTGACCGGCGATGCGCGTAAAACCTTTATGAGCACCTGCCTCAAAGGCTGACCCGCTTAAATACCCCTGTGGGAGCGGGCTTGCCCGCGATTGCGGTGTGTCAGCCGGCGAGATATCGACTGAGCCAGCGCCATCGCGGGCAAGCCCGCTCCCACAGTCGATGGCGTTTACAGCCATCAGACTTCTCGCTTGATTGTCCCAAGGCTGGCAGACTGCCCATCCTTTAACGCCGTTCGTTTAGAGGCTGTATGCCAACGTTTTCTCAGCGTCATGTGTTGTTGCTGGCCAGCTACATCATCATTTTCGGCGGCTTGTTGCTGGTCCTACCGTTAAAACTGCTGCCCAGCCTGTTGGCCGGCCTGCTGGTTTTCGAACTGGTCAACATGCTCACCCCGCAGCTGCAACGCCTGATCGAAGGCCGGCGTGCGCGCTGGCTGGCGGTGGCGTTGCTTGGCACTGTGATTGTCAGCGCGCTGACCCTGATTTTCGCTGGTGCCATCAGTTTCCTGCTGCACGAAGCGGAAAACCCCGGGGCCTCCCTCGATAAATTCATGGGCGTGGTCGACCGCGCGCGCGGCCAGTTGCCGCCGTTCCTCGACGCCTACCTGCCAGCCAGCGCCGCCGAGTTTCGCGTGGCCATCGGCGAATGGCTGAGCAAGCACCTGAGCGAACTGCAACTGGTGGGCAAAGACGCCGCCCATATGTTCGTAACCTTGCTGATCGGTATGGTCCTGGGGGCGATCATCGCCCTGCAGCGGGTGCCCGACCTGACCAAGCGCAAACCCCTGGCCGCCGTGCTGTTCGACCGCCTGCACCTGCTGGTCCAGGCCTTTCGCAACATTGTCTTCGCGCAAATCAAAATTGCCGCCCTCAACACCATCTTCACCGGGATATTCCTCGCGGTGGTGCTGCCGCTGGCGGGGATCCACCTGCCGCTGACCAAGACCCTGATCGTCCTCACCTTCCTGCTGGGCCTGCTGCCGGTGATCGGCAACCTGATGTCCAACACCCTGATCACCATCGTCGCGTTGTCGGTGTCGATCTGGGTGGCGGTGGCGGCGCTGGGCTACCTGATCGTGATCCACAAGGTTGAGTACTTCCTCAATGCGCGCATCGTCGGCGGGCAGATCAGCGCCAAGTCGTGGGAGTTGCTGTTGGCGATGCTGGTGTTCGAGGCAGCCTTTGGCCTGCCGGGAGTGGTGGCGGGGCCGATCTACTATGCGTATTTGAAGAGTGAATTGAAGCTGGGCGGGATGGTTTAGAGAGCCGCGGTAGGGGGCTGCCTTTGGCTCACACCTGTTATTTCTGACAGTAGACCCACCACGGGTTTGCTGGTCTGCTCCTGAGTGCGGAATATCATTTTTCGTTTCGACAGGAGCTAAATCATGTCTTTGCCTACGGTAGATGCCAGCAGCTTTGAAAGTCGTGTGCTCAAGGCCACGACCCCAGTGATTGTGCTGTTCAGTAATGCCAGCAAGCCCTCTTCAAACAGAATGGTCGTGACATTGGAGGCTGCAGCCCGGGATCAGGGCACGGCTATTGAGTTCCTCGACAAGACGCTGGAAGTCAATGGTCCGATCGAGAAGACGCCTGCTTATGACGTGCAGTCCGCGCCAACCACGCTGTTTTTCCGGGACGGAAAATTAGTCCGTACGGTCGTCGGTTTTTATGACTATGCCGATACCTTCAAGGCATGGGTCGATCAGTTGGCCACAGGCAAGTTGTGATGAATCGCCCCGTGCCATCACGAGGCGATTTCTTCACTCAGTAGCCGTAACGCTTACTGGCCTCAATCGCCAGCCCGCTGCCGATACTGCCGAAGATGTTGCCTTCCACGTGCCGGGCATTGGGCAACATCGCCGAGATGCTCTGGCGCAGGGCCGGGATGCCGCTGGAGCCGCCGGTGAAGAACACCGTGTCGACCTGGGCCACATCCACCGAGGCGTCGTCGAGCAGTTGGGTCACGCTGTTGCGCACCCGTTCCAGCAGGTTGTCGATGGAGGACTCGAACAGGGCGCGGCTCAGTTCCACGCTCAGGCCCGGTTCTACCCGGTCCAGCGGCACATGGCGGCTGTCCTCGTGGGTGAGGTGGATCTTGGTCTCTTCGACTTCCATGGCCAGCCAGTGGCCGGCACGCTGTTCGATCAGCTTGAACAGGCGGTCGATGCCGCCGGTGTCTTCGATGTCGTAGCGCATGCTGCCCAGGGCCAGCTGGGATTTTTGCGAGTACACCGAGTTGATGGTGTGCCAGGTGGCCAGGTTCATATGGTGGCTGGTGGGCATGTAGGCGCCGCTTTTCATGCGGCTGCCGTAGCCGAACAGCGGCATCATGCCCGCCAGCGAGAGCTGTTTGTCGAAGTCGGTACCGCCGATATGCACGCCGCCGGTGGCGAGGATGTCGTCGTGGCGGTTGTCATGCTTGCGTCGCTCGGGCGACAGGCGCACCAGGGAGAAGTCAGAGGTACCGCCGCCGATGTCGACAATCAGTACTAACTCTTCTTTTTCAATGGTGGACTCGTAGTCGAAGGCCGCGGCAATCGGCTCGTACTGGAACGAGACCTCCTTGAAACCGAGCTTGCGGGCCACGTCCACCAGGGTGTCTTCGGCCTCTTTGTCGGCCATCGGGTCGTCGTCGACGAAAAATACCGGGCGGCCCAGCACCACTTCTTCAAATTCACGGTCGGCGGTGGCTTCGGCGCGGTTCTTGAGTTGGCCGATAAACAGGCCCAACAGGTCCTTGAACGGCATGGCCGTGCCCAGCACGCTGGTGTCGTGCTTGATCAGCTTGGAGCCCAGCAGGCTTTTGAGCGAGCGCATCAGGCGGCCTTCGTAGCCTTCCAGGTACTCGTGCAGCGCCAGGCGGCCGTACACCGGGCGGCGTTCTTCGAAGTTGAAGAACACCACCGACGGCAGGGTGATCTTGTCGTCCTCCAGCGCAATAAGCGTTTCCATGCCGGGACGGATCCAGCCGACAGTGGAGTTGGACGTGCCGAAGTCGATGCCGCAGGCACGGGCTGGGGAGGTGTTGTTCATGTCTAACAGGTTCCGGTTAAAAAACGGCCGCGCAGTGTATGTCACTCGCGTGCAGATGCGTAGGCCGACTATCCGCTAAATACAGCAGACTTGTTACCTTGAAAGGTCGGCTCCTTGCCCCCAACTCCTGTGCATACGGTTGGTGGCTGTCGAAAGGATCAAGTTTGTCCTGCAAGCCGCCGATATTTTTCTGACGCACCTCGAATCGCCCCGCAATGCCCCGGCAGGCAGGGCTCGACTGTGCGATCTCGATAACGGATGGTGATGCCCCCATGGATTTCAAAGACTATTACAAGATTCTTGGTGTCGAGCCGACGGCCGATGACAAGCAAATCAAGGCCGCTTATCGCAAGCTGGCCCGTAAGTATCATCCCGACGTCAGCAAGGAAAAGGACGCGGAAGAGAAGTTCAAGGACGCCTCGGAAGCCTATGAAGCGCTGAAAAGTGCCGACAAGCGCGCCGAATATGACGAATTGCGCCGCTATGGCCAGCACGGTCAACCTTTCCAGGGGCCGCCAGGCTGGCAGAGCCGTGGCGGGTTTGGCGGTGGCCAGGACACGGGCGAGTTTTCGGACTTCTTCAGCTCGATCTTTGGTTCGCGTGGCAACGGCTTCGGCGGCGCTCAAGGGCGCAGCCCCGGCCGTCGCGGCCAGGATGTGGAGATGGAGCTGCCGGTGTTCCTGGAAGAGACGCTGTCTACCGAGTCCAAGGCGATCAGCTTCCAGGTGCCGCAATACAATGCGGCGGGCCAGCACGTCAGCAACACCACCAAGAGCCTGAACGTGAAGATCCCGGCCGGCGTGGCCGATGGCGAGCGCATCCGCCTCAAGGGCCAGGGCGCACCGGGGATTGGTGGCGGCGCGAATGGCGACCTGTACCTGATCATCCGCTTTGCGCCGCATCCGAAGTTTGAGGTGGAAGGCGAAAACCTGGTGATTAATTTGCCGCTGGCACCGTGGGAATTGGCCCTGGGTGCAGAAGTCGCGGTGCCGACCCTGACCGGCAAGATCAACCTCAAAGTCCCGGCCGGCAGCCAGAATGGCCAGCGCATGCGGGCCAAGGGCCATGGCTTGCTGAACAAGGCCGGGCAGCGCGGGTATCTGTTTGTGCAGCTCAAGGCAGTGATGCCAAAAAGCAGCGACGAAGAGGTCAAGGCGCTGTGGCAGGAATTGGCGAAAAAGGCCAACTTTGATCCACGGGAAACCTGGAGCCGCTGACAGCTCCCACAGGGATCGGCGGCGCCTCTCAATCTGTGTCAGGAACGCAAGTTTACTGTGGGAGCTGTCGAGCACTGGCGAGGCTGCGATGGCGGCGGCATTGCCAGCGTGGATGTTGGCTGACCCACCGCTATCGCAGCCTCGCTAAAGCTCGACAGCTCCCACAGGGATTGGCGGCGCCTCTCAGTCTGTGTCAGGAACGCAAGTTTATTGTGGGAGCTGTCGAGCCCCGGCGAGGCTGCGATGGCGGCGGCATTGCCAGCGTGGATGTTGGCTGACCCACCGCTATCGCAGCCTCGCTAAAGCTCGACAGCTCCCACAGGGATTGGCGGCGCCGCTCAATCTGTGTCAGGAACGCAAGTTTACTGTGGGAGCTGTCGAGCCCCAGCGAGGCTGCGATGGCGGCGGCATTGCCAGTATTGATGTTGGCTGAGCCACCGCTATCGCAGCCTCGCTAAAGCTCGACAGCTCCCACAGGGATTGGCGGCGCCTCTCAATCTGTGTCAGGAACACAAGTTTACTGTGGGAGCTGTCGAGCCCCAGCGAGGCTGCGATGGCGGCGGCATTGCCAGCGTTGATGTTGGCTGAGCCACCGCTATCGCAGCCTCGCTAAAGCTCGACAGCTCCCACAGGGATTGGCGGCGCCTCTCAATCTGTGTCAGGAACACAAGCCCAATGTGGGAGCTGTCGAGCTCCGGCGAGGCTGCGATGGCGGCGGCATTGCCAGCGTTGATGTGCAGCCTCGCTATCGCTCGACACACAAAGGATTTGCGTGGCCTATCGGCGTGGCAGTACCACGGTAAACGTGGTGCCCGCCGCCTCGCTGGACGCCACTTCAATCGTGCCTCGGTGGGCCTGCACCACTTCCTTGACGATAAACAACCCCAGCCCAAGGCTGGTCGAGTTGCTGCCCAGTTCTTCAGTGGCGCTGCGCACCAGCGGGTCGAATACGGTACCTAGCGCCGCCTGGGGAATCGGCGGGCCAAAGTTGTGCATGCGCAGTTCCACGCTGTCGGCGGTGCCGTCGAGGCTCAGGGTCGGCACCTGGCCGTTGAGCCCGTGTTGTAACGCATTGCCGATCAGATTCTGCAGCAGTTGATCAATGCGCCCGCGATCCCACTGCCCTTGGGTGTCCCCGTCGGTATGCAAGTGAACCTGGCAATCCGGGCGGCCTGCGCACGCTTCGGCGATGGCCTCCCTGGCTGCATCGGCCAGGTTCATCGGTTTGGGCTCGATCGGCAGGCTGCTGCCCAGCCGGCTGCGCACAAACTCCAAGAGATCGCTGACCATCGCTCCCATATGCCGGGCGCCATTCTGGATATTGCCCACCAGGCTCAGGCCTTTGCTGTCCAGCGGGGCTTTGCGCAACAACATCTCGGTGGACATCTTCACCGCCTGCAAGGGGGCGCGCAGGTCGTGGCCGAGGATGGCGAGGAAGATATCCCGCGAGCGATTGACCTGCTCGGCGTAGGCCGCCGTGGATTCGGCCAGGGCTTCGTCGATGGCTTCGTTGAAGCGGATCATGTCTTGGAAATAGGTCAGCTCTGGCGATTCCAGGTGATTGACCCACAGGCGGATCACGCAAGCGCGCAGGTGGCGGAACTCGGAGGTCATCTGTACCAGGTCAAAGCCAACGGTATGGCGCAGCTCGCCATGGCTGGCGGCGGCTTCGTCCAGGCTCGGGGTTTTTTCCAGGCCTTCGCCCTTGGCCTTGGCCGCCTGTTCGCTGGCGCTCTGGCGGGTGTTCATGTCCCGCGCAGCGGCCAGCAGGATGGAGTGCGCGTGGTCGCGCAGTTGCGTGCGGTTCAGGGTTTCGGCGGCCGGGGTCAAGGTTTCGGCAAACTGTTCCCATTCATCGACGATCCGGTCGGCATGTAACACGATGAATTCGGATAGGCGCATAGCCAGGTTCCCAAGTGCAAGACAGTGAAGAAGCGTGGCGCATCGTAGCGCCTTACACCTCTTCGCTTCACTGGCACGGCGGGTATCTGCCGATGAACGGTCAGAACAGGAAGTAACGCTGGGCCATCGGCAGCACGTCCGCCGGCTCGCACCACAACAGTTCGCCATCGGCCTTGACCTGGTAGGTCTGCGGGTCTACGTCGATGTCTGGCAGGTAGTCGTTGTGGATCAGGTCGGTCTTCTGCACCTGGCGGCACCCCTTGACCACGGCGATCTGCTTCTTCAGGCCCAACGCCTGCGGCAGGCCCTCGGCCAGCGCCGCCTGGCTGATAAACGTCAGGCTGGTGGCGTGCAGCGAGCTGCCGAAGCTGGCGAACATCGGGCGGTAGTGCACCGGCTGCGGGGTGGGGATCGAGCCGTTGATATCGCCCATCAGGCTGGACGCAATTGCCCCGCCCTTGAGGATCAACGTGGGCTTGATGCCGAAGAACGCCGGGCGCCACAACACCAGGTCGGCCCATTTGCCGACTTCGATGGAGCCCACTTCATGGCTGATACCGTGGGTGATCGCCGGGTTGATGGTGTACTTGGCGATATAGCGCTTGGCGCGGAAGTTGTCATTGCCCTCGCCGTCGCCGGGCAGCGGCCCGCGCTGTTTCTTCATCTTGTCGGCGGTTTGCCAGGTGCGCATGATCACTTCGCCTACGCGGCCCATGGCTTGGCTGTCGGAGCTGATCATCGAAAAGGCGCCGAGGTCATGCAGGATGTCTTCGGCGGCGATGGTCTCGCGGCGGATGCGGCTTTCGGCGAAGGCCACGTCCTCGGCAATGCTTGGGTCGAGGTGATGGCAGACCATCAGCATGTCCAGGTGTTCGTCGATGGTATTGCGGGTGAACGGCCGGGTCGGGTTGGTGGAGCTGGGCAGCACGTTGGGGAAGCCGCAGGCCTTGATGATATCCGGCGCATGCCCGCCGCCGGCACCCTCGGTGTGATAGGTGTGGATGGTGCGGCCCTTGAGGGCGGCGAGGGTGGTTTCGACAAAACCCGACTCGTTGAGCGTGTCGCTGTGGATTGCCACCTGCACGTCGTACTCGTCGGCCACGCTCAGGCAGTTGTCGATGCTGGCCGGGGTGGTGCCCCAGTCTTCATGCAGCTTCAAGCCAATCGCCCCGGCCTTGACCTGCTCGATCAAAGGCTCGGGCAGGCTGGCGTTGCCCTTGCCGGTAAAGCCCAAGTTCATCGGAAACGCCTCGGCTGATTGCAGCATGCGCGCCAGGTGCCATGGGCCGGAGGTGCAGGTGGTGGCGTTGGTGCCGGTGGCCGGGCCCGTGCCGCCGCCGATCATGGTGGTGACGCCACTGGTCAGCGCCTCTTCGATCTGCTGCGGGCAAATGAAGTGCACATGGGTGTCGATGCCGCCGGCGGTGAGGATCATGCCTTCGCCGGCAATCACCTCCGTGCTGGCGCCGATGGCCAGGGTCACGCCGGGCTGGATATCCGGGTTTCCGGCCTTGCCGATCCCGGCGATGCGGCCATTTTTCAGGCCGACGTCGGCCTTGACGATGCCCCAGTGGTCGATGATCAGCGCGTTGGTGATGACCGTGTCGACCACCTCGGCGGCCAGCAGTTGGCTCTGGCCCTGGCCGTCCCGGATGACCTTGCCGCCGCCGAACTTCACTTCTTCGCCGTAGGTGGTGAAGTCCTGTTCGACTTCGATCCACAGCTCGGTATCGGCCAGGCGGACCTTGTCGCCGACGGTGGGGCCGAACATGTCGGCGTAGGCTTGGCGGCTGATTTTCATTGGGGTGTCCTGAAAAATTTGTGTTGATCGTTCCCACGCTCTGCGTGGGGATGCATCCGCTGACGCTCTGCGTCACGACGTTAAGAGCGGGACGCGGAGCGTCCCAGGCGGCGTTCCCACGCGGAGCGTGGGAACGATCAGTCAGTCGAGGTCGCCCATGATCCGTCCGGCAAAGCCAAACACCCGGCGCAACCCTGCCAGCTCCACCAACTCCACCTCGCGACTCTGCCCCGGTTCAAAGCGCACCGCCGTGCCCGCCGGGATGTTCAGGCGCATGCCGCGGCTGAGGGCGCGGTCAAAGGTCAGCGCGTCGTTGGTCTCGAAAAAATGGTAATGGGAGCCGACCTGGATCGGCCGGTCGCCACTGTTGGCCACGCTCAGGCTCAATGTGCGCCGGCCCACATTCAATTCGATGTCGCCAGGCTGGATCTGGAATTGGCCAGGAATCATGCAGGTTGCCCCAGGGTCTTGTAGTAGATGGCGGTCGGGCTGTAGCGCCCGTCCGGGCTTTGGCAGTAGTCCGGCAGCTCGCCGATTTTGGTGTAGCGCAGGGCCTGGTAGAAGGCTTCGGCGGGGGAGCCAGCTTCGGTGTCCAGGTACAGCAGGCCGCGCTTGTGCTGGCGCGCGCACAGCTCCAGGGCGCTCATCAATTGCTGGCCGAGGCCGTGGCGCCGGGCGTCATTGCGCACCAATAGTTTCTGCACCTCGGCACGGTTGAGGCCATTGGCTTTCTGGCACAGCGCCAGTTGCACGCTGGCCAGGACTTGCTCATTACGCACCACCACCCACAGCAACACGCTGGCGTCCTCGACGCCGGCTTGTACGCCATCGAAGTAGCTGCGCGCCTGGGCCGCGTCGAGGTCGGCCATGAAGCCTACCGATGCGCCGTGCTGCACGGCGTCCAGCAACAACTCAATCAAGCCCTGGCGGTAATGGGCAAAACTTTCGGCATTCACTCGACGCAGTTGGGCAGCGTTCATCGCTATTACTCCTTGTGAACCGCCGGCGGCTGGGCGCCGGGGTTGAGCAGCAGTTGCATAAAGGTCAGGTCCAGCCAGCGGCCAAACTTGGTGCCTACCTGGGCCATCTGCCCGGTGACACTGAAGCCCAGGCGCTCATGCAGGCGGATCGAGGCCTGGTTGCCGCTTTCGATGGCGGCGACCATCACGTGTTTGTCGCAGGCCCTGGCGCGTTCGATCAGTGCCTGCATCAGCAAGGGGCCAAGGCCTTTGCCGCGTTGGTCGTTGCGCACGTACACCGAATGTTCGACGGTGTGGCGAAAACCGTCGAAGGGCCGCCAATCGCCGAACGAGGCATAGCCGACCACCTCCTCGGCTTCCACCGCCACCAGAATCGGATAGCACTGCGCCTGGCGCGCACTGAACCAGGCCTGGCGATTGCCCAGGTCCACGGGTTGGTCGTTCCAGATGGCGGTGCTGTTGAGCACGGCATCGTTGTAGATATCGCAGATGGCCGGCAGGTCGCCGTGTACCGCGTCACGAATCAGCAAGGACATGGCCGGGCCTCAGGCGATGGGTTGGTGGACGGTCACCAGTTTGGTGCCGTCCGGGAAAGTGGCTTCAACCTGGATATCCGGGATCATCTCCGGGATGCCTTCCATCACTTGCTCGCGACTGAGCAGGGTGGTGCCAAAGTGCATCAGGTCGGCCACGGTGCGCCCGTCGCGCGCGCCTTCAAGCAGGGCGGCGGAGATATAGGCGATAGTTTCCGGGTAATTGAGCTTCACCCCGCGCGCCAGGCGACGCTCGGCCACCAGGCCTGCGGTGAAGATCAGCAGTTTGTCTTTTTCCCTTGGGGTCAGGTCCATGGTCAGCAGTCCGTCATAAAAAGCATTCTAAAAAACACCGAAGATTCATTGTGGGAACCCGCTCCCACACAAGCCCGGTTCCACCTTCATGTGTTCCAAATTCTTGGGGGTACAGCCTCACGCCCCAGCAGTGCCGGGCGCAACAGTCGCCATAAATCAATCAACCACGCCCGCGCCAGCAGGGTCTCGCTGGCCAGGCAGCGCGCCACCAGCAAGCCCGGCAACTGGGTCAGGTCGCCGCGTACTGCATGGGGCAGGGCGCGACACTGTTCCAGCAGTTCACTGTCGATTTCACCGGTCACCAGCAAGGTGGCAAACACCGGCTGGCCATCCAGGCCGATCGGCGAGTCGAGTAGGCCGTCGTCGCCGACGATGCGCTGGCGCTCATGCCAGAGCAACTGGCCGTCGCGGCGGATGTCCAGGTGCGACTGGAAGTGCCCGCGCTCGAAACGCTCGCCACTGGCCGGGCGCCCCAGCGCCACCACATCCCAGTACAACAGCCGGGCGTCGCCGTGCAGGTCGATACGGGTGCTGAGTTCGGCCTGGGCCGCACTGAACACGATGGTTTCCTGGGGCAGCCACTCCAGGGTGGCGCCGGCCTCGACCGTCAAAGCCACCTGCTGATAGGCCGGCCCGCTGGCGCGGTACCACTTGGCGGCGCCGGGGCTGGTCAATTGCGCCCACGCGCCCTCAGCCAGGTGGGCGGTGATCTCCAGGCGATCCCCTCCGGCAATCCCGCCCGGCGGGTGCACGATGATGTGCTGGCACACCTCGGGGCCTTCGGCGTACAGGTGCTTTTGCACCCGCAGCGGGCCCAGGTGGCGGCGCATCACCGGGCGTGTGCTGGCGCCGAAGCGTGCATAGCCCAACTCCAGCGCGGCGTGCCAGCTGGGGGTGAACAGGGCGGTGGGGGCAGGAACGGTCATGGTCAGGGCTTTATCAACGGGACGCTACAGATTAGATGGTAACCAGGCCGCGTACACCGTCGGCCTCCATATTTTCACCACGGCCCTGCTGGACGATCTCACCCCGGGACATCACCAGGTATTGATCGGCCAGTTCGGCGGCAAAATCGTAGAACTGTTCCACCAGCAAAATCGCCATGTCGCCGCGCTCGGCGAGCTTCTTGATCACCGCGCCGATCTCCTTGATCACCGACGGCTGGATACCTTCGGTGGGCTCATCGAGGATCAACAGGCGCGGACGGCTGGCCAGGGCGCGCCCGATGGCCAGTTGTTGCTGTTGCCCACCGGACAGGTCGCCACCGCGCCGGTGCTTCATTTGCAGCAGCACGGGGAACAGCTCGTAGATAAACGCCGGGACTTGCTTGGCTTCGCTGCCGGGAAAACGCGACAGGCCCATCAGCAGGTTTTCTTCCACCGTCAGCCGGCCGAAAATTTCGCGGCCCTGGGGCACGTAGGCGATGCCGGCGTGTACCCGCTGGTGCGGCTTGAAGCCGGTGATGGCCTTGCCTTCCCAGTTCACCGCGCCTTCCTTGGCGGGCAGCAGGCCCATCAGGCATTTGAGCAGGGTGGTCTTGCCCACGCCGTTACGGCCGAGCAGGCAGGTGACTTCACCGACTTTCACGTCGAACGAAAGGCCGCGCAGGATGTGGCTGCCGCCGTAGTACTGGTGCAGCTTGTCGACTTGCAACATGTTCAAACTCTCCTCAAATCCCTAGTAGGAACCGGATCAACTGTGGGAGCTGGCTTGCCTGCGATGGCATCACCTCGGTCCATCAGACATACCGAGTTGTCTGGATCGCAGCGATGCGGCGATCCGACAAGGCAGCTCCCACATTTGATTTGGTTCCCACAGTAAGCGGTCTGTGTCTGGCTCAACGACCGAGGTATACCTCGATCACCCGCTCGTTTTCCTGCACCTGCTCCAGCGACCCTTCGGCCAGCACGCTGCCCTGGTGCAGCACCGTCACATGGTCGGCAATCGAGCCGACAAAGCCCATGTCGTGCTCCACCACCATCAGCGAATGCTTGCCCGCCAGGCGCTTGAACAGTTCGGCGGTGAACTCGGTCTCGGCGTCGGTCATGCCGGCCACCGGCTCGTCGAGCAGCAACAGTTGCGGGTCTTGCATCAGCAGCATGCCGATTTCCAGGAACTGCTTCTGGCCGTGGGACAGCAAGCCGGCCGGGCGCTGTACCGACGTGGTCAGGCGAATAGTGTCGAGCACCTCCTCAATGCGGTCTTTCTGTTCACCGCTCAGACGCGCGCGCAGGCTGGCCCACACCGATTTGTCGGTCTTCTGTGCCAGCTCCAGGTTCTCGAACACGCTCAGGGCCTCGAACACCGTGGGCTTCTGGAACTTGCGGCCGATACCGGCCTGGGCGATCTGCACTTCGCTCATGCGCGTCAGGTCCAGGGTTTCACCGAACCACGCCTTGCCGTGGCTGGGGCGGGTCTTGCCGGTGATCACGTCCATCAGCGTGGTCTTGCCCGCGCCGTTGGGGCCGATGATGCAGCGCAATTCGCCGACGCCGATGTACAGGTTCAAGTCGTTGAGGGCCTTGAAACCATCGAAGCTGACGCTGATATCTTCCAGGGTCAGGATCGTGCCATGGCGGGTATTGAGGCCCTTGCCGGCGGCCTGGCCGAGACCGATGGCGTCGCGGCTGGTGCCCTGGTCGCGGTTCGGTTCGATGATCGGTTCGAGCATGAACTGGTCGGTTGCCGTGACTCTCATTGTTCGCCCCTTTTCTTCAGCAGGCCGATGATGCCCTTGGGCAGGTACAGGGTGACGATAATGAACAGTGCCCCCAGGAAGAACAGCCAGTACTCCGGGAAGGCCACGGTGAACCAGCTCTTCATGCCGTTGACCACGCCGGCACCCAGCAGTGGGCCGATCAGTGTGCCGCGCCCGCCCAGGGCCACCCATACGGCGGCTTCGATGGAGTTGGTCGGCGACATTTCACTGGGGTTGATGATGCCCACTTGCGGCACGTACAGCGCCCCGGCGAGGCCGCACAGCACCGCGCTCAACACCCACACAAACAGCTTGAAGCCACGCGGGTCATAGCCGCAGAACATCAGACGGTTTTCCGCGTCGCGCAGGGCCGTCAGCACCCGCCCGAACTTGCTCCGGGCCAGGCGCCAGCCGATAAACAGGCTGCCCACCAACAGCAGCACCGTGGCCAGGAACAGCACCGCACGGGTACCGGGCTCGGTGATACCGAAGCCCAGGATGCTGCGGAAGTTGGTAAAGCCGTTATTGCCGCCAAAGCCGGTCTCGTTGCGGAAAAACAACAGCATCCCGGCAAAGGTCAGGGCCTGGGTCATGATCGAGAAATACACGCCCTTGATCCGCGAGCGAAAGGCGAAAAAGCCGAACACCAGCGCCAGCAAACCCGGGGCCAACACCACCAGGCACAGGGCCCAGAGGAAGTGCTGGGTGCCGAGCCAATACCACGGCAGTTCGGTCCACGACAGGAAGGTCATGAACGCCGGCAACTCGCTGCCGGCGGCTTGGCGCATCAGGTACATGCCCATGGCATAACCGCCTAGGGCAAAAAACAGGCCGTGCCCCAGGGACAACATACCGGCGTAGCCCCACACCAGGTCCAGGGCCAGGGCGACGATGGCGTAGCAGAGGATCTTGCCCACCAGCGTCAGGGTGTAGGCCGAGACATGCAATGCGTTATCGGCAGGCAGCAGCGACAGCAGCGGCAACGCCAGCAGCACGGCGAGGATCACCACACCCACCGCGATCGTTACCTTGGGGCCGGCCTTTTGCGCGGCTGTAAGCATCAATGGCTGGTTCATCAGTCGATCACCCGTCCTTTCAGTGCGAAGAGTCCTTGCGGGCGTTTCTGGATAAACAGAATGATCAGCGCGAGGATCAGGATCTTGCCGAGTACGGCACCGATCTGCGGTTCGAGAATCTTGTTGGCGATCCCCAGGCCAAAGGCGGCCATGACGCTGCCGGCCAACTGGCCGACCCCGCCGAGCACCACCACCAGGAACGAGTCGATGATGTAGCTCTGGCCCAGGTCTGGGCCGACGTTGCCGATCTGGCTCAGGGCCACGCCACCTAAGCCGGCGATACCCGAGCCGAGGCCAAAGGCGAGCATGTCCACACGCCCGGTGGGCACGCCGCAGCAGGCGGCCATGTTGCGGTTCTGGGTCACGGCACGCACGTTGAGGCCCAGGCGGGTCTTGTTCAGCAGCAGCCAGGTCAGCACCACCACGCACAACGCAAAGCCGATGATCACGATGCGGTTGTACGGCAGCACCAGGTTGGGCAGCACCTGGATCCCGCCCGACAGCCAGGCCGGGTTGGCCACTTCGACGTTCTGTGCACCGAACAGCAGGCGCACCAGTTGGATCAGCATCAGGCTGATGCCCCAGGTGGCGAGCAAGGTTTCCAGGGGGCGGCCGTAGAGGTGACGGATCACCGTGCGTTCCAGGGCCATGCCGATGCCGGCGGTGACAAAAAACGCCACCGGCAGCGCGATCAGCGGGTAGAACTCGATTGCCTGGGGCATGTAGCGCTGCATCAGCAACTGCACCACGTAGGTGGAGTAGGCACCGAGCATCAACATCTCGCCGTGGGCCATGTTGATCACCCCGAGCAAGCCGAAGGTGATCGCCAGGCCCAGGGCCGCCAGCAGCAGGATCGAACCCAGGGACATGCCGCTGAAGGCTTGCCCGAGGATCTCGCCCACCAGCAACTTGCGCTTGACCTGGGCCAGGCTGGTTTCGGCGGCGGTGTGCACCCCGGCATCGGTTTCCACGCCGGGCGCCAGCAAGGCTTCCAGGCGCGTGCGGGCCAGCGGGTCGCCGGTGCTGCCAAGCAGGCGCACGGCAGCCAGGCGCACGGCCGGATCGGGGTCGACCAGTTGCAGGTTGGCGAGGGCCAGGCTCAGGGCACTGTGGACGTCGTCGTCGGCTTCGCTGGCGAGTTGCTGGTCGAGGAATTTCAGTTGCGCAGGCTGCGCGCTTTTTTGCAGGGTCCGCGCAGCGGCCAGGCGCACCGTGGGATCGGCGGCGAGCAGTTGTTGGCTGGCCTGCACATTATCGATCAGGCCGCGCAGGCGGTTGTTCAGGCGCACGGTCTTGGGTTCGCCGTTGACCGTGAGTTGGCCTTGTTGCAGGGCGTTGACCAACTCGATGCGCGCCGGGTCAGGCTGGGCGGCCCAGTCCTGCAACAGCTTGGCTTGTTGGCTCGGGTTGGCGGCGAGGAAGTCTTCGGCATCACCGGCGTGTGCGGCCAGGGGCAGCAGCAGCAGGCAGGCCAGGAGGAAGCGGTGGAGGGCAGTGGGCATAAACAAATGTCCTGGTCATGCGCGGACTAGGTTTATGTGGGAGCGGCGGTGCGACGACTCGACCTGCTCCCACATTTGATCTGTGGTGCGGTTTAGTTGCTCTTCACCGCGTGATCCGGCTTCTTGTCATTGCCAGGGATGTACGGGCTCCACGGCTGGGCACGGATCGGCCCTTCGGTCTGCCACACCACCGAGAACTGGCCGTCGGACTGGATCTCGCCAATCATCACCGGCTTGTGCAGGTGGTGGTTGGTCTTGTCCATGGTCAGGGTGTAGCCCGACGGTGCCGCAAAAGTCTGGCCGGCCAGGGCTTCGCGCACCTTGTCGACGTCGGTGGACTTGGCTTTCTCAGCGGCCTGCGCCCACATATGGATGCCGACGTAGGTGGCTTCCATCGGGTCGTTGGTCACCGCTTTATCGGCGCCCGGCAGGTTGTGTTTCTTGGCGTAGGCTTTCCAGTCGGCGACGAACTTGGCGTTGACCGGGTTCTCTACCGACTGGAAGTAGTTCCACGCCGCCAGGTTGCCCACCAGCGGCTTGGTGTCGATGCCGCGCAGTTCTTCTTCGCCCACCGAGAACGCCACCACCGGTACCTCGGTCGCCTTCAGGCCCTGGTTGGCCAGTTCCTTGTAGAACGGCACGTTGGAGTCGCCATTGACCGTGGAGACCACGGCGGTCTTGCCGCCCGCCGAGAACTTTTTGATGTTGGCCACGATGGTCTGGTAATCGCTATGGCCGAACGGGGTGTAGACCTCTTCGATGTCCTTGTCGGCCACGCCTTTGGAGTGCAGGAACGCACGCAGGATCTTGTTGGTGGTGCGCGGGTACACGTAGTCGGTGCCCAGCAGGAAGAAACGCTTGGCGCTGCCGCCTTCTTCGCTCATCAGGTATTCCACCGCCGGGATCGCCTGCTGGTTCGGCGCGGCGCCGGTGTAGAAGACGTTGGGCGACATCTCTTCGCCTTCGTATTGCACCGGGTAGAACAGCAGACCGTTGAGTTCTTCGAACACCGGCAGCACCGATTTACGCGACACCGAGGTCCAGCAGCCGAACACCACCGCGACCTTGTCCTGGGTCAGCAACTGTCGGCCCTTCTCGGCGAACAGCGGCCAGTTGGAGGCCGGGTCGACCACCACCGCTTCGAGCATCTTGCCGTTCACTCCGCCCTTGGCGTTGATCTCGTCGATGGTCATCAGCGCCATGTCCTTGAGGGACGTTTCGGAAATGGCCATGGTCCCGGACAGCGAATGCAGGATGCCGACCTTGATGGTCTCGGCGGCCTGGACGGTCCAGGTCAGGCCCATGGCGGCAATGGATGCCGACAGAGTGAAAGCCTTGATCAAGCTGCGACGCTTCATGGTGCGATCTCCAGAACTGATTATTTTCATGAGGGCAGATAGGGGCATTGCTGGAGCGTTTGCAAAGGCTGTGCCTAGTGCCTGCACCGCGCGGTTGCAGGGGCTATCGACTGGGTGGGCAAGGCACGCTGCACCAAGTGAGGGCCTGTTTTGCATGCTGGTGCGTGAGGCGCGCCCGAATAGGGCAGGGCGCGACGGCAGATAACTATCTAGCGCCCCCTGCCAGGCCGCAGCGGTGATTATTTGGCTGGCTGTGTGGCCAGCGTCTGGCCACAGCGATTATCCAATTGGAGGGGATGTCATGGAGCGACCTAAACGCGGCTGGTTCGGGGGCGGTTTGCAGTCAGATGCGGTGCTGCCGCCAGTGGGGCCGGCCTTTGCCAGCATGGATGATGCGGCTCGTTATGCTCATCAGCAGATTGGTCGGCGGCGGGATGTGGAGTACGGCGGAGTGATTCTGGAGAGCCTGGCGGATGGTTACTTTCATTCCACCGAGCCCATCGCCGGGGAGCGCAATAGTTTCGATCACTGGAAGGTACTGAAAGTCGACAGCAATGGGCAGTACCTGGCCCCGGAAGGCTATCGGTGTGTGGCCGACTACCACTCTCACCCCGATCTGTTCGATGAGTTCGAAGCCAATAATCCGCAGTTTTCCGATCGTCAGGTCCGGGCGCTGAACGGCTTTTTTTCGGACATTGATCTGGCCATCAATATTCTGGAGCGCGGTTTTTTCTCTGCGTCCTATCTGTCTGCTCCCGACGGCGCGTTGCTCAAGCATGTCACCAGCGGCTCGGAAGAGGAGCGCCGTTTCGGGGTCTGGCTTGATCAAAAGCTGCACTTCAATCATGAGGACGGGATCCCCGACAACAAACCGGAAAGCCTTATCAAGAAGGTGCTCAGTGTCAGCCAACTGTCCTTTGTGGTGTCCAGTCCCTTGTGGGGCGGTTCGGTGGGCACCGTTCCCAAGCAGTGGCAGGCGTATTCACCCTTTGCTTCACACACCTACGACCTGCCTGCCTGCGGGCCTGTCCAGGCGGGACTGACGGCTGCGTTGGCGGTGCTGCAGGCGCGCAGCCCCCAGCGGACACGGCCGGTGTTTATCCTCAAGCACGTCGACAAAGAAGACTATGTGCTGAGCGAACCCCAGGCCGATGGCGCACCGGCGCTGTCGGTTCAACAGCTCTTCCCGCGCACCCCGGATGGCAAGCGCGTGGTGCACGACCATTTTCATTGGGTCGGGGTCTATCTGGGAAAAACCCCGACGCCAGTGCGGCTCGCCGCCCTGGAACCCTGGCTGTACCGTAACTTCTTTACTCCGCTTGAGCTGGCGACCCAGCTTTATCAGGGGCACCAGGCCACGGATTTACTGGGGCCGGGGCGCCAGCTGTGGTTCTATCGCAACCTCAACGATGGCGCGTTGTTGCGATACACCTGTGGGTTTTCGGCGGCTGAGACGGAGCTTTTTCGCGTCGCGCCCAGCGGGCGGGTGGTGGATAACCAGATTGATTCGGCGCTGCTTGCCGGCACGTTGCGGCCGCGGGATTTTGTACTGCGCGTGGCAGCGGCCGGGCATTTGGCGGTGATCCGGGCAGGGAAGATCTGGGACAAGGTTGGCCCGGTCGATGGGCACTGGCGTGCTTGTTCGTTGATTCCCAAGCCCGTCTTGAGCCCGCCTTTTGCCACGGCCGACGATGCTGCCCGCTGGGCCCACAATCGGATCGGCGAGCGGCGTGACAAGGAGTATGGCGGCGCGGTACTGAAACAGGGCGGGTGTTATTTCGCCACTGAGCCGGTGGCCGGTGCGTCCATTCAGTTTGATTTCCGCACCATCATGGCCACCGACGAGCATGACTACTTCATTGCACCGTCGCCCTATGACTGCCACGCCTTCTACCATTCGCATCCGGCAGGCTCCGCTGGGGAACAACAGCTGCATGAACAGTTTTCCGCCGACCAGGTCAGGGTGTTTATCAGCTTTTTCTCGTCGGCCGACCAGGCGTTTATCATCGGTAACCGTGAGTTCGCCCCGGCCCACTATCTCTCGGGGCCGGAGGGCTCTTTGCTCAAGTACATGAGCAGCGGCTCGGCAGCGGAGCAGAAGCTGCTCAAGCAACTGACCGGCGAGCTGGAGATCGAGCCATTCACTGACTTTGAAGGGGCCATCTGGGGCTTTGCGGATGTTGGAGACCTGCGGGTGGTTTTGCCCAATCGTGTCTGGGGCGGTGCTCGCGGTCGGATATCCAGAGGCTGGCGTCTCGGCAACCCGGTCGCCCCCGCCGGCAGTGTGCAGGAACAGCCGTTCTTTACACCGGTCGCCGGCATGGGGCATGTGGCGGCGCTGATCGCCCTGAATAATCTCGACTCGCTGCCGCCTGCTGCGTACCAGGGGTTTGTTCTCAAGCATCAGACCCGCTCGTCGTATGTCGCGACGTTACCGGTGGCGGCGGGCTCGACCCTGGCAAGCCTGTTCCCGACCCGCGCCGACGGTCAGCCGAAATTGCTCTCTAACTATCGGGTGGTCGGCGTTTACCGTAACGCACCGCGCTTCGAGCCCGGGCAGTTGCCGGCCAGCGAAGCCTGGTTGTACAAGCGCTTTGCCAGCCCGGCGCTGTGGGTGGACGCCATGACTCAGGCCATCGCCACCTTCGGCCTGCAAATCGCCGGACTGGGGTTCAAGCTGTATCTGCAGACCGCCGACAATGCGCTGCTGCATTGGCAGGTGCCGAGTGCGCAGGCCGCCAACGAACTGTTCAGCGTGGCGGGCCAGGCAGTAACCGACAACGGCAACCAGGCCGCCTTGCTCGATGGCTCGCTGACCCCGCGCGAGTTCGTGCGCCGGGTTATCCGCGCTGGCGAGTTGGTGGTGCTTCAGCAGGGCGGGTTATGGAACGTCCTGGGGCCGCTGCATGACCTTGAGCAACTGCCGTTGGGCTCGGGCGCCATGGTGCTCAGTGCCTCGTTCCTGACGGCCGATGACGCCGCACGCCATGCCCACGAGAAGATCGGCTTTCGCCGTGGGACCGCTCTGGGTGGCTACCTCCTCAAGAAGACCGACGGGCGGTTTGTGTTCACTGATCCGGTGAGCATCCACGGTGACGGCTTTGCCTCCGACCTGCTGCTGCCGACACAGGGCAGTGGCTTGCTGGTGCCCCCGGCGGGTTATGAAATTTATGCCCGCTACGCGTCCCATGCGGCTTTGTCCTTGAGTGACCTGGGGCGCCAGCGGCGTCTTGGCTGGACCCCTGCCGACCTGGAGGTGAATATCACGATGTTCTCGGACAGGGAGATCCGCTCGGTGATCGAATCCCGGCAGCCGGCCTATCTGAGCGGGTCGCCGAACAACCTGATCGGCTACACCCCCAGTGGCTCGGCCAATGAATTGCTGGTGCTGAACAACACCACCCGCGAGCCGGGCCAGCATGGGTATTTCGAACGGTTGGAAACCGGCAAGCTCAAGCCCGTGGACATTGTCAGCCGCCTGGCGGAGGCGGGCAATCTGCAGGTGCTGATTCGCAGCCAGTTGTGGGGGCCGCGTGGCAAGGTCTACAACGACTGGACGCCCAACTTCGAGTACGCCGAAGTGGCTCTGCAAGCCCCGGCGTTTGGTGCGATTTTCAACAGCCAGGACGCGGCGGCACTCAACGCCCACGTTCGCTGGTACGGCAGGAACCTGGATGCCCAGGGAGGGGCGGCCTACATCCTCAAACACCCGCAACGCGATGAATTCGTGGTCAGTGAACTGTTGCCGGTCAAGCCGGACGGGCGTTGGTTGAGTGATTCCACCCGAGGCGCCGGGTATCTGGCCGGTGGCGATTTCGCCAAGGGGTTTGTCCTGGTGGGCCTGCTGTATTCACAGCAATGGCTGCCCGTGGGGCTATCCACGACAGAGGCCTGGCTGACGAGTTTTTTTGTCACGCCCGAGGTGTTGTTGCGTGCTGAAGAGGATGCCCGGAATTTACCGCGGTCTTCCACCACTCCCGTGCTGCCGGTGTATTTTTCGACGTTGGACGGGGCCTTGCTGCGGTATCAGCCCCAGGCTTCGTCATTGCTCAAGCAGAGTAGTGGCGGGGACGGTGTGACGATCCAGGGCATGAGCCTGCGCAATGGCTCCCTGGATACCCGCCGCTATATTTCGCTGATTGCCAAGGCCGGGGACTTGCGGGTGTTGTACAGCAGCCAGTGCTGGGACCGACGGGGCCCGGTGAGCGAAAACGCTGTGTTATGGCGGCCCTACAGGAACTTTGTCCGTCGTCGCCTGGGGCCGGCTTTCCAGGAGCAGGATGATGCGGTGCGGCATGTGCGCTCGCAGCTGAGCAATCACGATAGCGGAGGGATGGGGGGGGTGATCCTCAAACGCCCTGACGGCCTGTTCGTGGCGACCGAACCGTTGAGGGTGCCTCGGGAAGATTTCGATCCCAAGTGGATCCTGCCGGATGAAGTGGTCGCCTCCGGGGGCTTTCCGGCGGGACACACGATTGTCGCGCGCTACCGCACCAGCCCGGTGCGGGAGTTGCCGTTTGCTCTGGAGGTCACGCAAAAAAACGTCTATCGCAACATGCTCTCCACCCGGGTGATCAGTTCATCGTTGCAGTCCCCGGACACGCGCCTGACCCGTGAGTATCTATTGGGCAGTGACGGCTGTGTGCTCAGTTACACCCGAAGCCATACAGTCCTGGAGGATGACCTGAAAAAGGCCTTGCTGCCGTTGACGCTCGAACGGGCGGAACTGTTGGATAACCTTGTCGAGCGCCAGATGCGCGATGGCACGCTGACCCCGGTCGAGTTTGTTTCCCGGTTGGGCCAGGCCGGTGTATTGCGGGTCGTGGAGGGGAGCCAGGTGTGGGGCCTGCCGCGCAGGATCAGCACCCCGTTCATTGCCAACCTTGACCGACCTGAGCCGTTATTGATCAGGAACTCGCTGGCCGATCCGCCGTTCAGCCCGGTCTTCACTCAGGAACAGGATGCCGTGCGCTATGCCCATGAGCACTGCAGGCACGGCGAAAGCCTACAGTTCGGCTACATCTTCAAGTCGCACAGATCGGGGCATTACATGGTCAGTCTGCCGCTGGTGCGCCAGAGCTATCGCGACTACAACCAGGTTTTCCCCCAGGGCCTGTTTCCCCAGGGCTATACGCTCGAAGGTTTCTACCTCTGTGCTACCCGGGAGGTTCTGACCGCGGAGGATGACCCGTTGCATCAGGCGTTCTTTCTGCCCTCGGATATTGATACGGGGATACGCTTCTCCATTCACGGGCTCAAGGACAAAAAACTAACGTTTTACCTGTCGTGCCTGGACGGCGCGCTGCTCAGGTATCAGTACCTTGGCACTGATGAGCAACTGGACACCCTGGGCACGCTACAGACCCTGCGTTTGCAGCTACTGCAGGGGGGCGCCCGCATGCTCGACTACGTGCGCAGCCTGATTGCCCGAGGCAATCTGGATATATTGATCGAGGGCCGGGTCTGGTCCGGCACTGTGCGGGTCGCCGCCGATTGGCGACCCGGTACGGGGGAAGGCTTTTTTGCAACCTGGCAGGCCTGTGGCCCGCTGTTTTCCCTTGCCGACGATGCAGCGCGCTCCATCCATCGCAGGCTCGCGCCGTATCGGGGGCGGGAGTACCTGGCCGCCGTATTGGGTAACCCCACGCGCACCTCGTTTGTCGGCACGCAACCATTGGCGGCCGGGCTCGATACGGCGCAGCAACTGGCACTTTTCTACACGGGGCCCGACGGGCCGGTACAGCCTCTGGTACAGCCGGTGGGCCGCCCGGTGCCGTTACCCGTGTTCCCATCGCGCTATGAAGTGGTCGCTGCCCAGCTTGTCTATAAAAGCATGCCGTCTACTCAAAGCAGTGATCCCAAGGAACAGAGGCTGATCAACAACTTTGTCGGCCCGACCCTCCTCGGATTCTATCTGCGCGTGGTACGTGCCCATGCGCAACGGCCAGCCAGCGTTTATCTGTCGGTTCGCGAAGGGGCGCTCCTCAAATACATCCCGAGTTTTTCCAGGATGGAAGAGGAAGTCATGGTGTTGGGCACCGGTCTTCAGCCCAGTGTCTTCTTGAAACGCGTGACCAGTAGCGGCGAGCTTTTTGTACTGGAGCGGGATGCCTTATGGCGGTACGAGGGACGCCTGTCAGACGCTCAGGTCGATACCCGCGACGACACGCAAACCGAAGAAATCCAGATGGATGAAGCGTTGAGGATACGCGACCGCGATGAGTTGTAAGGGCGAGGGTCAACCTGCCGATACGCCGCCGGTCGATGAGTGTTGAGGAGGCCTAGCGCCTGCGCATCAGGCCAATAAAAAACAGCCCGCCAATCGCCGCCGTGGCCACGCCTATCGGCAGGTCTTCGGGGGCGATCAGGGTGCGCGCGGCGACGTCCACCCAGACCAGGAACAGGCTGCCCACCAGCACGCACACCGGCAATAAGCGCCGGTGCTCGGCGCCCACCAGGCGCCGGGCGATATGCGGCACCATCAGCCCGACAAAGCCGATAGAGCCGCTGATCGACACCAGTACGCCGGTCATCAGCGAGGCAATCAAAAACACCCGCAGCCGTACCGTGCGGGCATTCAGGCCCAGGGTCACGGCGGTCTGCTCGCCGGCCATCAGCGCGTTCAGTGGGCGGGCCATGCCCAGCAGCAACAGCAGGCCCAACAGCACGGTGGCGCTGGGAATCGCCAGCAGTTCCCAGCGTGCCAGGCCGAGGCCGCCGAGCATCCAGAACATCACCGCCGACGCGGCGCGATGGTCGCCCATGAACAGCAGCAGATTGGCCGCCGCCATCATCACAAACGACACCGCCACGCCGCACAGCAACAGGCGATCACTTTCTAGCCGGCCGTTGCGACTGGCTACCGCCAGCACCACCAGCATGCTCAGCAAGGCGCCGATAAAGGCGGCGATGGGCAGGGTCAGCAGGCCGATGATCTGGCCGACATGCAGCACCACAATCACTGCGCCCAGAGTTGCGCCCGAGGTCACGCCCAACAGGTGCGGGTCGGCCAGCGGGTTGCGGGTGACTGCCTGCAAGACCGCGCCGATCAGCGCCAGCCCGGCGCCCACCAGTGCCCCAAGCACCATGCGCGGCACGCGGATCAGCCAGACGATATGCTCCTGGCCCACCGACCAATCCACTTCGCCGATCCCCAGGGCCTTGTACAACAGAATCCGCCACACCACGTCCACCGGCACCCGCGCCGAGCCGAAGCCCAGCGAGACCACACAGGACACCAGCAGCACCGCACCCAGGGCGGCGAGCAGCAGGGCATAGCGGCGCTCGATCATTGGCCGTGGAACCCCTTGGCCAGGGTTTCCACCGCCAGCACATTGTCGATGCCCGGCGTGGCCTGCACGTAGGGGATCACGATAAAGCGTCGCTGCTTGATCGCATCCACCGATTGCAGGGCCCGGTTATCCAACAGGAACTGGATTTTCTGCTCGGCAGTGATTTCGCTGTAGTCGACGATCACGATCACCTGGGGGTTACGCTCGACGACGGTCTCCCAATTGACCCGGGTCCAGCTGGCATCCACATCTTCGAGGATATTGCGCCCGCCGGCGGCAGCGATCAGCGCCTGGGGCATGCCCAGGCGGCCGGAGGTCATGGCGCGGTCTTCGCCGCTGTCGTAGAGAAATACCCGTGGCTGTTCGGCGGGCAGGGTTTTCTGCACGGCGCCGACCTGGGCCTGCATCCGGGCGATCAGGGCATTGGCGCGGTCCTGCACGTCGAAGATCCGGCCCAGGTTGCGCAGGTCGTTATAGGTGTCGTCCAGGGTCGCAGCCGGGCGCTTCATCACGAATGCGCACGACTCGGTCAATTCCAGCACGTTGATGCCCAACGGTTGCAGGGTTTGCGGGGTGAGGTCGCCACCGACGCGCATGCCGTAGTCCCAGCCGGCGAAGAAGAAATCCACGTTGGCATTGAGCAGGGTTTCCACCGACGGATACTTGGCCGCCAGCTCCGGCAGGCCGTCGAGAAGGGTGGCCATTTGCGGGGTCACCGCTTTCC
This sequence comes from Pseudomonas sp. WS 5410, assembly GCF_012985645.1. Taxonomy (NCBI): domain Bacteria; kingdom Pseudomonadati; phylum Pseudomonadota; class Gammaproteobacteria; order Pseudomonadales; family Pseudomonadaceae; genus Pseudomonas; species Pseudomonas sp. WS 5410. The sequence continues at coordinate 122,374 of NZ_JAAQWS010000010.1, forward strand.
AGCCGGTCACGCCGCTGTAGCCGACCATGCGCGACTTGAGGCCCAGGGCGAGCATCATCTGGGTCATGTTGATGTCGTGGCTGACCGCGTGTTCAGGGGCTTGATTGAAGGTTACCTCGCGGTTGCAGCTCTGGATCTTCAACGGGTAGCGGGTGGCTTCGGCAAAGGTCTGGGTTGCGCCGCACAGCAGGGTAAGGCACAGCAGGGAACGCAGGATCATGGTTGGGTTATCCAGGTGATTCGTGGGTAGCCGGACAAAGGGTGGGGGTCGATCAAGGCATCAACCCCGAACACCTCACGCAGCAGCTCGACGGTCAGTACTTGGTGGGGCGTGCCGCTGGCGACGATGCGGCCATGGTTGATCACGTACAGGCGATCACAGAAGGCCGCGGCCAGGTTCAGGTCGTGGATGCTGGCCAGGGTGCCGATCTGCAGGCGCTTGACCAGCTTGAGCAGCTCCAGCTGGTAGCGCGGGTCGAGGTGGTTGGTCGGCTCGTCGAGGATCAGCAGTTGCGGTTGCTGGGCCAGGGCGCGGGCGAGGATCACGCGCTGCTTTTCACCGCCGGACAGGGTGGCGAAGGCATGGTCTTCAAAGCCCAGCAGGCCGACGGACTCGAGGGCCTGTTGAATCAATTGGCGGTCGTGCAGGGTATCGCTGTCGAACAGCCCTTTGTGCGGAGTGCGGCCCATGGCGACCACTTCATCGACCCGTAGGCCGAAGGCATCGGGGAATTCCTGCAGCACCACGGCGATGCGCTGGGCGCACCAGCGCGAGGATTGCTTCCACACGTTCTGGTGATCGAGGTGCACTTCGCCCTGCTCGGGTTTGCTGAAGCGGTAGGCGCAGCGCAACAGGCTGGTCTTGCCGCTGCCATTGGGCCCGATCAACCCGACAAACTCCCCGGCACCCACCTGCAGGCTGGCATCACGCAGATGGAACTGGTGATGGCAGTGGCCATGCCCCAGGGGGGACCAAGCGAGGTGGTGAAGGTTGAGTGTGGGCATCAAATATCTCAAGTCAAACAGCGATCCGGGGTGGGGGTCAGAAGGTGTAGTCCGCCGTCACGAAGAACGAGCGCGGCTCCCCCAGAATCCATTGCTGGCCGTCATTGTATTGGCTTACGGCATAGGTGCGGTCGAACAGGTTATTCAATTGCAGGCCCAATGTCGTGTTGCGCAGGGCTTTCCACGAAACAGTGGCGTCGACCACGGTGTAGCTGGGCAGCTCATTGCGGTTGGCCATGTCGGCGTAACGCGCATCCACATAACGCACGCCGGCCCCGGCACGGATGTCATCGGTCACGGCCTTGCTGAGCCACAGGTTGGCGGTGCGGCGCGGCACGTCCACCGGGCGATTGCCGTCGCGCGAAACCTGCACGCCGCCGACGTCCTGCTGGAAGTCGTCGTACTGCGCCCGCACGATGGCCGCATTGGCCTGCAGTTGCCAGGCGTGGGGCAGTTGCAGGTCGAGGCTGGCCTCCAGGCCGTCGGAGGATTGCTGGCCCACCTGCTGTTTGAACTGCGGGTTGCCCGGTACATCGGTCAGCAGTTTCTTTTTGACGATATGGTAGGCCGCCAGGGTCCACTCGCCGCGCTGGTCCCAGAAGGCTTGCTTGATGCCGATTTCCGTCTGTTTGGCGGTGGACAGGTCGAACGCCTGTTGGCTTGAACTCAGGGAGATCAGGCCGCCGACCCCATCGGTGCTGGTGGCGTACTGGCCGTAGACCGAGGTGTCCGGGGTGAGGGTAAACACCAGGCCGGCCTTCCAGTTGTTGCCGGTGAGGGTCTTGTCGTTGCGTTCACCGCTGCGCAGTTCATCGCGGTCCAGGTGCACGTAGTCGCGACGGATGCCGGTGATCAGCGAGAGCCGGTCAGTCAGTTGCAGGCGGTTTTCCGCAAAGCCCGCGAACTGCTTGGTGGTGGTGGCGAACAGCGGCAGGAACGGGGTGGCACTTTCAAACGGTGCCTGGGCCGGGTGTTTCAGGTCAATGGGCTGGCCGCCGGTCACTGCATCCGTAAACGGATAGTTGCTGGCCAGGCGGAAGCGGATGCGGTTGTATTCCACGCCGGTCACGGTCTGGCTGTCGAGGCCAAACAGGGTGTGTTTGAAGGTAAAGGTCTGGCGGTCGCCGACCTGTTCCTGGTTGTGCTTGATGCCGTAGAAGCCGCTGCGGGTCAGCTGCCCGGCGCTGAAATTGTAGTTCTCGGCGTTCTGCCAGCGGCGCTGGGCCTTGAGGTAGTACAGCTCGTTGCGCGCGCTGACACTGTCGTTGATCTGCCACTCGCTGCTCAGGCGGGTCCACTGGTCGTTGTAATGCTGGGTGTCGTTGCTGACGTTGTAGTTCTTGTCGCGCAGGCCCTTGTGCAAGTGGCCGTTGAGCAGTGGTGTGCCGAAGTAGTTCTGCGGGCGCTGGTCGCCGTAGTCGTGGGCCAGGGTGAAGCTCAGGTTGTCGGCAGCCTGCCAGCGCAGGGCGCCGCTGGCAAAATCGCTGGCCGAGTCGCCACGGTCGATAAAGCCATGGCTGCGCAGGCGGTTGAGGTTCAGGCGATAGCTCAGGGTGTCGGTCAGCGAGCCGCCACTGTCCAGGGCCTGTTGCTGGCGATCATAGGAACCGTAGCCGAGACGGATGTGGTTTTCGATCTCGCCCTCAAAGGGCTTTTTCGCGACGGTATTGACCACCGCGCCGGTGGCACCTTCGCCATACAGCACCGATGCCGGGCCGCGCAGCACGTCCACGCGCTCGACGGCCCAGGTGTCGACCGGAAAGGTCGAGGTGCCCATGCCGTTGTACAGGCGGTTGCCGTCATACAGTTGCATCACTGAGCCCTGGCCGGCAAAACCCCGAGCCTGCAGCGAGGTACCGCCGTCGCCCGGGGTGCCGGTGCGGCTGATGCCGGTGGCGCGGGAGATGGCGTCTTGCACACTGGCGTCAGCGCGTTCGCGGATCTGCTCGCCGGTCTGGCTTTCGACACTGCCGGGGGTTTGCAAGGCGCTGAGGCCCAGGCGCGAACCGGCGGTGGTCGGGGTGTTGAGGTCGACCGGTGCGCTGTCCACCGCCGGGGCGGTCACGGGGCTGACGGGCAGGGTCAGGGCCTGGGCACTGTTGTGCAAGGCAAGCAGGCACAGGCCGCTGGCAAGGTACTTGTTCATCGGGCGGCAGATCGCTTCTTCGAGACGGTACTCGCCGCTGGGCGCGGCGAGTGGGGACAGAGCAACAAGTGTTATAAGTTAACACTTCTTACGTGGAGGATGAAAGCCCGCGTAAGACTACATAACGTCTCTATGTAGGGCATCTCGCCTACCTCATGCAGAAGATGAGGCCGATTCACGTTGCTTGAACAGGCGTGACAAGACCAGCCGATCCAATACCCAGACCACGATCAGCGAGGCGCCGACCAGCGGGAAAACAATCGCCAGGGCGAGCATGATCACCATCGCGGTTTTCCACTTCGGCAAGTCATGGCGCAACGGCGGAACCCCCAGGCCACCCTGTGGCCGGCGCTTCCACCAGATCACCAGGCCGCTGACCGAACTCAGCAGAATCATCAGGCACACCAGCAGCACAATGATCTGGTTGACCACGCCGAACATCTTGCCCTCGTGCAGCATCACCCCGGACTCGGTGACCCGCGCTACGGTGTTGTAGTGCTCCCAGCGCACATCGGCCAGGACCTTGCCGGTGTATTGGTCGACATGCAGGGTCGCATCATTGCGCGGGTCGTTGGCGAACACCGCGAGGGTGAACACGCCCGTGGCTGTGGTCGGGAACGTGATGCTGTAGCCCGGCTCGACCTGGCGTGCGGTGGCCAGGTCCACCAGCTGCTGCAGGCTGATTGTCGGGGCGGCAGGACCGTGGTGCATGCCGCCGTGCTGCATGTGCTCGGCATGCTCGCCGGACATCGGCATGGGGGTGTTTTCCATGGCCCAGGGCACGGTCTGTTGCGTGGCGGTATTGAGGCTGCGGGCTTGCTGGTCGGATTGCGGCACGTCGTTCCACATGGCGGCCGGGAAGCGGTTCCAAAGGTCGGCGTATTGCTTGCCCCAGAAGCCGGTCCAGGTCAGGCCGCTGAGGATCATCAGCAGCAGGAACGCCGCGCCCCAAAACCCGGTGACCGCGTGCAGGTCGCGCCAGAACAGGCGCCCGCGACTGCCCAGGCGTGGCCACAGGATCCCGGCGGCCGATCGGCCGCGCGGCCACCACAGGTACAGGCCGGACACCACCAGCATCACACCCCAGCCCGCCGCGAGTTCGATCAGGCGGTCGCCAGTGGTGCCGATCATCAACTCGCCATGCAGGGCACGGACGATGGCTTGCAGGTTGTAGGTCGCGTCCTGCTCCCCGAGCACGTTGCCGCGATAGGGGTCGACGAACACTGTCAGTTCGTGGCCGGCGTTGTGCAGGACAAATTGCGCGCTGCTGCTGGCGTCCACAGGTGGCAGGTATTTGCTGAGGGTGGCTTGGGGGTAGGCGGCCTTGGCGCGCTGCAATTGCTCGTCGGCGCTGAGGACATGCGCGGCGGGCTCGACCTTGAGCAGGTCGCCATACATCAACGGGTCCAGCTGGGGTTTGAACAGGTAGATGATGCCGGTCACTGCCAGCAACACCATGAAGGGCGCGACAAACAGCCCGGCGTAGAAATGCCAGCGCCAGGCCAGGTTGTAGAAGGAAATTTTTGGCGGGTTCATCAGGGTGCTCCGCAAGGTTTTTTATTTATAGGTAGGTCTGGAGGTACGGGCCTGTGTAGGAGCGAGCCCGCTCCCACACAAAGCCACCTCCCACTAGCTGTTAGAAGCTCATATCCACCTTGGTCCAGAGCGTGCGCCCTGGTTCATTGATGGCTTGCGGGTCGTTGGCCGGGTAGCCGAACCCGGCGTTGCCGGCCAGGTTCAAGTGTTCGGCGTAGGCCTTGCCAAACAGGTTGTCGACGCCGGTGCTGACCTTGAAGTTCTTGTTGATGCGGTACGCCGCATTGAGGGAGAACACGCCAAAGCCACCGCTCTTGGCGAAGTCCTTGCCGACCACGTTGCCCTTGTTCTGGTCGATGCGGTTTTGTGCCGCCACCACGCGCCACAAGGCGCCGGCGCTCCAGTCGTCTTCGCTGTAGGTCAGGCCGAAGCGCGCGTCCAATGGCGGCATTTGTGGCAGGGCCTTGCCATCACTGCTGTTTTTGCCCCAGGCGTAGGCCAGGGTCGCATCGGCTTTCCAGTTGGACGTCAGCTTGTAGGCTGCGCCCAATTCACCGCCCATGATCCGCGCGTCGATGTTCTGCGCCTGGGAAGTCATGCCCATCATCCCCGGGGTGTAGTTGAACAGGATGTAGTCGCGCACCTGGCCGACATACCCGGAGGCCCAGGCTTCCAAGTCAGCGGTTTTGTATTGCAGGCCGAAGTCCAGTTGGGTGGTTTTCTCTGGCTTGACTGCATCAAAGGCATTCAGCGAACCCGCTGGGCCTTTGCCGGGGGAGAACAGCTCCCAGTAGTCCGGGAAGCGTTCGGCGTGGCCAAGGCCGGCGTAGAGGGTCGTCGGGCTGTCGGCCAAGTCATGTTCATAACGTACGAAACCGGACGGCAGAGTGTCGGCGCGGGTATCGCCGGCGGTCGGGTTGGCGCGGCTCATCATGCCGCTGCCGGTGCGCTGGCGGTAATCCTTGGCCGAGGCGCGATCCAGGCGGGCGCCAGTGATCAGCCGGTCATTGTCGGCGGCGTACCAGGTCAACTCGCCAAACACCCCGTAGTTATGGAAGTCGGCGTCCTTGTTGCGCGGCAGGTTCTTGTAGGTGTCGACCCCGGCGCTGCTGCGCTGGCGATGTTCGTTGGTCTGTGCGTCGATACCGCTGATCAGTTGCACATCGGCCCAGCGCCAGGTGGCCTTGATCCGCGCGCCGAGGGTACGGCGGTCGACGTTGGAAGCCATGGGTCCGGCCATCATCCCGGTGCCCGACGGCGTGCGCAGGCTGTAGTTGTCCATCACGTGGTCGGCGTAGTTGTAGTAGACCTGCGCTTCGACCTTGTCCAGCACCTCGCCGATGTTGGATTTCTCGAAACGCAGGCCGAGGCTTTCGCGCAGGAACTGCGAGCCGTCCATGCCGCGCCCGGCGTAACGCGCTTCGCCATCGCCACGGCCGGCGGTGAGCTCCAGCAGGGTGTCGGCGTCTGGGGTCCAGCCGAGGGCGACGTCGCCGTTCCATTTGTCGTAGCGCGAGGCGACGGTGTCGTTGTTGCCGTCCTTGTAATCGTCGGAGTGAGCCTGGTTGCCGATCACGCGAATGTAGCCCAGTGAACCGCCGGCGGCGGCATCCACGACTTTGTCGAAGCGCCCGTTGGAGCCGGCGAGGATGCTCGCATTGACTCGGGTGCCCAACTCGCCGAACTGCTCCGGCTCACGGTCGAACAGCACCGTACCGGCCGAGGCGCCCGGGCCCCAGAGCACGGTTTGCGGGCCTTTGATCACGGTCAGCTTGTCGTAGGTTTCCGGCGAGATATAGGAGGTGGGTGCGTCCATGCGGCCAGGGCAGGCGCCGAGCATCATGCTGCCGTTGGTGAGGATATTCAGGCGCGAGCCGAACATGCCGCGCAGCACCGGGTCGCCATTGGTGCCGCCATTGCGCACCAGGGCAAAGCCGGGGATGGTCTTGAGGTAATCACCGCCATCACTGGCCGGTACCGGCTGGCGCGGGTCCTTGGGGTTGGTGACGATGGTCAGGGGGGAGCTGGGGGCGACGCCGGTAATCACTGTCGGGCTCAGCTCATTGTGATGCTCGGCGTGTTCGTCGGCATGCGCCTGTGGCGCCAACAGTGCGCCGCACAAAACGGCGAGCACAGGGGTACGTCCCATACGGGTGTCAGCAGGAAACCTGGACATAAAAATTCCATCAATCAGTCGTAAACAACACGGCCAGCAGCCTGCGGCTGTCTGTGTGAAGGCGGCCGTGCGAAGTTGTGTGTTATTGGCGGTCTACGACTGGCTGGGCGGGGCGCGGCTGCGGGCGCCGGGAAAAATGCTCTGCCGGGCATGGCCCAGGCGCGGTGCGGGGATCAGGCCAGTGGCCGGCGGCGGGCTGCCGAGGGCCACGAATGACACGCTGCCAGGCAGGGCCGGGCAACTGAACAACAGGCTGCAATAGCCGCATTTCTCCCACATCACGTGGTCGGCGGCGGGGACCTTGGCGTGCTCGGCCGGGTGCTGGGGCGCGGCATGGCAGGTGTCGTCCATGGACATCTGCATAGACATGCCGGCGTGATGATCCATCGGCATCGCTTGGGAAATCAGCGGTCCGATAAAGATCATCAGCATGGCGAACAGGCTGATCCAACTGCCGCCCGCCAACCTTAAAGGCTGGCGGCGGCGCGTGGTCGACCTATTGGCGCGAGCACCCATGGGGAGCGGCCTGGGCTGGTTAATGGGCGTGCTTGTGTCCGTGCTCGGCCATCGGCGGTACTTTTTGCACCGAGACTTGCACTTTTACCGGCCCGGCCTTTTCGAAGTTCAAGGTCAGCGGGAAGTGCTGGCCGTCGCGCAACTGGCTGCGATCTTTAAGATCCAGGAGCATCACGTGATAGGCCATCGGCGCAAAGGTCAGCTCGCCCTTGGACGGCACGGCCACGCTGGGCACCTGCTGCATCTTCATCAGGTCACCGTGCATCACATGCTCATGCAGCTCGGCCTTGGCCGCCACTGGCGTGTCGACACTGAGCAAGCGGTCCGGGGCTTCACCCTGGTTATGGATCACAAAGTAGGCGGCTACCGTCGGCGCATTGGGCGGCAATTCCTGTGACCAGGGGTCGCTCACCAGCAGGTCGCCGGCCTTGTAGTCATCGGCATTGGCGGCACTGAACGCAGGCAGCAGCAAGGCCGCCAGAAGCAGGGAAGATTTGAGCATGGCAGTTCTCCAGAACGATTCAAACGCAGTTCAATTGCGAAGTGATCAAACGGTAGGAGAGGCGCGGGGGCTGAGGCTCGGCCATTGCTGGCGCGGAGTCGGGGCTTGCAGGGCAGGCGATGGCAGGCCAGGCGCCGGGTCGATTCGTGTGAGATACAACTGCGGCACATGCCCCGGCAGCGCCACCAACGGCGCCGAGCCCGAACAGCACCAGCAATGCTGCATGCTGGAATGTTCGTCCTGCTGCGGCGCCGGTATATCCAGCGTGCCCAGGGACATCGCCACCAGCTTGCTGCCATTGGACGAACAGAAACTGCCCCACAGCAATTGCTCGGCAGGGCTTTTACCCTGTTGCATTGCCCCGGCCAATGGCATGGCAAACGCATTGAACAGCACTGCAAGGCAGGCGATCCAGGCAAATGCAAAGCGTTGACGGGCCATGGCGGACAATCCGTAGGGTTAAGCGATCAGGTGGGTATTTAGCCTGATCGGGGGGCATAAGTAAAAGTTGCTGGTGTGGTTTGGTGTCGCAGTGATGTCAGTGGCTGTGCTTATCATGATAGACGCGAACGCAGGATTACCAATCGCGAAAACACCACAGTCCTAAATGTGGGAGCGGGCTTGCCCGCGATTGGGGTATGTCAGGATCAAATATGCTGACTGATACACCGCTATCGCGGGCAAGCCCGCTCCCACATTTGAGCTGTGTTGTTCTATAAAGCCTGCAGTATCGCGTCGACCGTCAAAAACTCCCGATCCACCCCCGCCAACACCGGCCGCTGCAAAACCACCACCGGTATGCCGCGCTCGCGGGCCACTTCCAGCTTGGGTTCGGTGGCGCTGCTGCCGCTGTTCTTGCTGATCAGCACATCAATCCGCCGTCGTTCGAACAACGCCCGTTCATCCTCGATCAAAAACGGCCCACGGGCGCCGATCACTTCGCAGCGTTCGTTGCCGGGGTAGACGTCCAGGGCGCGCAAGGTCCAGAACTGCCCGGCGGGGATTTCATCGAGGTGTTGCAGCGGTTCGCGACCGAGGGTGAACAGTGGGCGCTGGAAGGGTTTCAACGCCTCGATCAGCCCGGCCCAGTCACTGACTTCACGCCAGTCATCACCCGGTTGTGGCTGCCAGGCGGGACGGCGCAGGGCCCAGCAGGGGATCGTGCACAAGCGCGCGGCCTGGGCGGCGTTGGCGCTGATTTGTGCGGCGTAGGGATGGGTGGCGTCCAGCAGCAGGTCGATGCCCTGTTCGCGAATAAACTGCGCCAGCCCTGCGGCGCCGCCGTAACCACCGACGCGCACCTGGCACCTCAGGTCAGTGGGCACCCGGCCAATCCCGGCCAGGCTGTAGATATGCTGGGGCCCCAGGGTGCGGGCGATGGCCAGGGCTTCCGTCACGCCGCCCAGCAGCAGGATGCGCTTCATAGCGGCTTGAGCACTTCAAGCAAGGTGATGGGCAGCGCCTGGCGCCAGGTATCGAAGTCGCCCAGGGGCTGGGCCTGGGCCAGGTGGATGCGGGTCAACTCGCCGCCGTGTTGCGCGCGCCAGGCCATCAGAGTCATTTCGCTTTGCAGGGTCACGGCATTGGCCACCAGCCGCCCACCGGGGCGCAGGTGTTGCCAGCAGGTGTCGAGCACGCCGTCGCGGGTCACGCCGCCGCCGATGAAAATCGCATCAGGCGCTTCCAGCCCTGCCAGGGCCTGGGGCGCGCTGCCGCGAATCAATTGCAGGCCAGGCACGCCGAGGGCGTCGCGGTTATGTTCGATCAGTTGCTGGCGGCCAGCGTCGGCTTCAATCGCCAGGGCGCGGCAGCTGGGATGGGCGCGCATCCACTCGATGCCGATGGAGCCGCTGCCGGCGCCGACGTCCCACAGCAATTCGCCCGGGGTGGGGGCGAGGCGCGCGAGGGTCATCGCCCGCACATCGCGCTTGGTCAGTTGGCCGTCATGCTTGAACGCTGAGTCCGGCAGGCCGGCCAGGCGCGACAGGCGTGGGGTGTTGGCGTCGGCGAGGCAGTCGATGGCGACCAGGTTCAGCGCGGCAATGGCTGGGTCTTGCCAGCTTTCGGCGTGGCCATCGATACGCCGTTCGGCCGCGCCACCGAGGTGTTCAAACACACTTAGGCGGCTCGGGCCAAACCCGCTGGCGCGCAGCAACGCGGCGATGGCCGTCGGGCTCTGGCCGTCGTTGCTCAACACCAGCAAGCGCACGCCGCTGGCCAGATGAGCATTGAGCGCGGCCACCGGGCGGGCGACCACCGACAGTGTCACCACGTCCTGTAACGGCCAGCCCAGGCGCGCCGCCGCCAGTGACACCGACGAAGGCGCCGGCAGGATCAACAGCTCATCCGCCGCCACCTGCCGCGCCAGACTGGCGCCGACGCCGTAGAACATCGGGTCGCCACTGGCCAGTACGCACACCGGCTCAAAGCGCCTTGCCAGCAGCGGCTCCAGGGAAAACGGGCTGGGCCACAGCTCGCGTTCGCCGCGGATGCACACCGGCAGCAAATCCAGCTGGCGCTGGCCGCCAATGATACGAGAGGCGCGCAACAGAGCATGCCGGGCATTCCTGCCCAGGCCCTTGAAGCCATCTTCACCAATGCCTACTACTGTCAGCCAGGGCGACATATTGATTCCTTGAACGACATCCGACGGGCAGGCTTTTCATGCTGCCGGACAAAGCAGGCATAATACCGCGCCTTTACCCGTGAACCGGTAGCCCCCGTGAAGCCACTTCCTCTGTCCGCCAGCAAACGTCCCTCGGGTTGTCCGGGGTTGCTGCGTATTGTCCAGGCATTGGATGGCGGGATTTGCCGGATCAAACTGGCCGGTGGTGCCATCACCGCCGCGCAGGCGCTGGCCGTGGCACACGCCGCGCAGACCTACGCCGGCGGGGTGATCGAGGCGACCAACCGCGCCAACCTGCAGATCCGCGGCATTGGCCTGGAGCACGAGGGTTTGATCGCGCACCTGCTAGCCGCAGGCCTGGGCCCGACCACCGCTGCGGGCGATGATGTGCGCAATGTGATGCTCAGCCCCGGCGCGGGCATCGACCGCGACATGCTGCTGGACACCCGGCCCCTGGCGGAGCAGATCCTCGCTACCCTGCAAACCCATCCACGGTTCCATGAGTTGTCGGCCAAGTTCGCCGTGCAACTGGATGGCGGCGAAGCCCTGGCGATGCTCGAACATCATCACGACCTGTGGTTATCGGCTTACCCCGCGCAGGGCCAGACCTTGTTGGCATTCGGCCTGGCCGGTTGCCCGGGGCATGACAGGCCGCTGGGCGCCGTACCCCTGGAGCAAGGCCATGAGTTGGTCGTGGCTGTGTTGGAACTGTTTCTTGAGCTGGCCCGACCCGACCAGAACCGCATGCGCGACCTGCTGACACACACGTCTGTGGATAACTTCGTCGGGCGCTTGCGCCTGCCGGTACTGCCCGCCGATGGCTATCGTCGCCGCGCCAACCCGAGCAGTTTGCGCCTGGGCACTTATCCACAGCGCCAACCGCAGCAAGTCTACGTGGCGGCGGGCACGCCATTAGGACGCCTGGACTCGAGCATGCTGCGTGGCGCCGCGCAACTGGCCCTCGAACAGGGCGACGGCACATTGCGTTTCACCCCGTGGCAAGGCCTGCTGCTGCCCAACCTGGCGCCGGACGCCGCCGTACGCGTGACGACGGGCCTGGCGCAATTGGGCTTCCTCTGTTCCGCCGACCAGGCCCTGGCGCGGCTGATTGCCTGCACCGGTTCCAGCGGCTGCGCCAAGGCCCTGGCCGACACCAAGGCCGACGCCCTGCACCTGGCCACGCTGCTCCAGGGCCATGGCCTTGATGTGCACCTGTCTGGCTGCCCACGCACCTGCGCTGCGGCACACATTGCCCCGGTCACCCTGCTGGCAGTGGGCACCGGGCACTACGACCTCTATTTTCGCGATGCAGGCCAGCCGGGTTTCGGCCGCCTGCACGCGCACAACCTTTCTATTGAAGCGGCGGGCGCCGTGTTGCGTGCCCGTCCACGGAGCAACACCGATGATTGATTACATCCGCGACGGTCAGGAGATCTATCGCAACTCCTTTGCGATCATTCGCGCAGAGGCCAAGCTGGATCGCATCCCGACCGACCTGGAAAAACTCGCCGTGCGGGTGATTCACGCCTGCGGCATGGTCGAGGCTATCGACGGTTTGCAGTTTTCTGAAGGCGCAGGCAAAGCCGGCCGTGAGGCCCTGGCCGCCGGTGCGCCGATCCTGTGCGATGCGCGGATGGTCTCCGAAGGCGTGACCCGTGCGCGCCTGCCTGCCAATAACCCAGTGATCTGCACCTTGCGTGACGATAGCGTGCCGGAGCTGGCGCGGGAGCTGGGCAACACCCGTTCCGCTGCCGCCCTGGAGTTGTGGCGCCCGCACCTGGCAGGCAGTGTGGTGGTGATCGGCAACGCGCCGACTGCTTTGTTCTATCTGTTGGAAATGCTCGACGCCGGCGCCCCCAAGCCGGCGCTGATCCTCGGTTTCCCGGTGGGTTTTGTCGGCGCCGCCGAGTCCAAGGCGATGCTCGCCGCAGACAGCCGTGGCGTGCCGTTTGTGATCATGCAAGGCCGCCTGGGCGGCAGTGCGATGGCCGCCGCAGCGGTCAACGCCCTGGCCACGGAGGTCGAATGATGCAGGCACGTGGACGTTTGATCGGCCTGGGCGTCGGCCCCGGCGACCCGGAACTGATTACCCTCAAGGCCCTGCGCCTGCTGCGCGAATCGCCGGTGGTGGCGTACTTCGTCGCCAAGGGCAAGAAGGGCAATGCGTTCGGCATTATCGAAGAACACCTGGTGCCCCAGCAGACGCTGATGCCGCTGGTGTACCCGGTGACCACCGAAGCCTTGCCGGCGCCGCTGTCCTATGAACAGGTGATCAGCGATTTCTACGACGCGGCCAGTGTTGATGTGGCCGCGCATCTGGATGCCGGGCGCGATGTGGCGGTGATCTGCGAAGGCGACCCGTTCTTCTACGGCTCCTACATGTACCTGCATGACCGCCTCGCCGAGCGCTATGACGCCCAAGTCATCCCCGGGGTGTGCTCGATGCTCGGCGGTGCCTCGGTGCTGGGTGCGCCGTTGGTGTATCGCAACCAGAGCCTGTCGGTATTGTCCGGGGTGCTGCCCCACGACGAACTCAAGCGCCGCCTGGCGGATGCCGATGCGGCGGTGATCATGAAGCTGGGACGCAACTTCACCAAGGTGCGCCAGGTGCTGGAGGAGCTGGGGCTGGCCGGGCGTGCGCTGTATGTGGAGCGCGCCACCATGGCCAACCAGAAAATCGTCGCGCTGGATCAGGTGGAGCCCATGTCTTCGCCATATTTCTCGTTGATCATCGTGCCGGGCGAAAGGTGGCAAGGGTGATGACGCCGGCGATCGTCATTCTCGGCCAGGGCAGCCTCGCCACCGCGCGCAGCATCCAGCAGGTGTACCCCGGCGCCTTGATCCACGGCCTGGCCGGCCGGGTGGAAGGCGCCGACCAGGCCTACAGCGAATTTGGCGCGACCGTGCGCCAGTTGTATCAACAGGGCACGCCGATCATTGCCCTGTGCGCGGCCGGGATTGTGATCCGCACCTTGGCGGCGCTGTTGCTGGAGAAAGGCGAAGAGCCGGCGGTGCTGGCCGTCGCTGAAGACGGCAGCGCGGTGGTACCGTTGCTCGGCGGCCTGGGCGGGGTGAATATCATGGCGCGGGAAATCGCGGCGGCCCTGGGGGTGGCGGCTGCGATTACCACCAGTGGTGAACTGCGCTTTGGCACCTGCCTGCTCAACCCGCCCCAGGGTTATCAGTTGGCGGACCTTGAGCTGGGCAAGCGTTTTGTCTCGGACCTGCTGGCCGGCGAACAGGTGCGCATTGAAGGCGCCGCACCATGGCTGGAGCAGGCCAACCTGCCGCAGGACCAGCAGGCGCGCCTGAGCATTCATGTCAGCAGTGCCGAGCGCGTGCCGGCGGCCAATGAGCTGCTGATCTATCCGAAAAATACTTGGGCCACCTGCCGCCCCGGCGTCGGCTTGGCCGCGCGGGTGCGCCAGGCGTTGCAGCAGGACGGCATCGCCGTGCAGTCCCTGGCGTGCCTGCTGGCCGATGACGCCGACATGGCCAGTGGCGAACTGCATGAGGCGGCGCTGGAACTGGGCGTGCCGCTGCGCTTTACGGCGCTGGCGGCAGGCCCCGATATCATCATCCACTCGGCCGCCGGGCCCGTGGACCTGGCGCAACTGGGCCGCCCCCGTGGCCGTCTCGCCGTGATCGGCCTGGGCCCCGGCGCAGCCGAGTTGATGGTGCCGGCGGTCAAGGCTGAACTGGCGCGCTGCAGCGATGTGCTGGGTTACGAAACCTATGTGCGCATGGCCGGGCCGTTTCGCGCCGACCAGGTGCAGCACTGCACCGATAACCGCGAAGAGATGCAGCGGGCACGGCATGCTTTCGAGCTGGCGGCCCAGGGGCGTTCGGTGGTGGTGGTGTCTTCCGGCGACCCAGGGGTGTTCGCCATGGCTGCGGCGGTGCTGGAGGCGCTGCACGAATCCAGCGACCCGGCCTGGCAGCGGGTCGAGCTGGAGATTTTGCCGGGGGTCTCGGCGTCCCTCGCCACCGCGGCCCAGGCGGGTGCGCCGTTGGGCCATGACTTCTGCGTGATGTCGCTGTCGGACAACCTCAAGCCTTGGTCCATCATCGAGAAACGCCTGGACTTGGCCTGCCAGGCCGACCTGGCTTTGGCGTTCTACAACCCCATCTCCCGTTCGCGCCCATGGCAATTGGGGCGTGCCCTGGAAATCGTCGCCCAGCACCGCCTCGCCGCCACGCCGGTAGTGCTGGGGCGCGATATCGGGCGCCCCGGGCAAACGCTGCGCACCACCACCCTGGGCCAACTGACCCCGGACCAGGTGGACATGCGCACCATGGTGCTGATCGGTTCGTCCACCACCTGCGCGTTCCCTCGGGTGGGCGGTGGTGAGTGGGTGTACACGCCACGCTGGTATGGCGAGAAACCGGCCTCCTGAAACGGCAGCGGCCCCGCAATGGGGCCGCTAATCTGTCAGAAAAGGCTAATCATTGATGACAGAAACCTCTGTGTTCTGCCGCGTCATTTCGCAATGCCATTAACGGTTCCTCTCTTTCAGTTGCAGAAAGTAAGCCTGCGATTATCAGGCGTCACCCCATCCCCAGTATTTACGCGGGGTGCAACAAACTCTGATTTTTCCTACGGTGAAATGACGCTCTGCGTACCCCCTGAAAAAAGTTCAATCACGCGACTAGTGTTTCTTGTAAGCCCATGTGGGTTTTTGTGGAGAAACAGTTATGGAGCGCAAACATAAACGAATCAATCTGGCTAAAAAGAACAAGCTGATCGCAGCGTACCGACTGCCGCTGAGCAGCCGGCCGGCGGGTTCGCCGGCGCCGGTGCAGGCTGACGGCGACCTGAATGGCGCGGTGATCAATAACAGTGTGTTTTCGTTTGTCGCGGGCATGAGCCGCCTCAACAAGGAATACACCCGCAAGAGTTACCTGTTGGCCAGTAGCTACGTGAGTGATGTGCTGAAAGTGGGGCGCGGCACGCAGGCCTGGTACGACGAGTTCATCAAGGTCATGGGTAACCTGGGGTGGCTGCCGATACGCAGCAGTTTCGAGCGCGTCACCACCTCCGTGAAGGGGCTGAGCGTGCAGGTGGCGGCGCTGAATATCATCACCTCCACGGTGGCCTCGACTTTTCTGTCAGGCTCCCTGGCGATGGTGCTGCCCAAATTGGCGGCGGATGCTTTCGACGCCTTGAAACAGCTGTCGGCACCCTTTGATCTGTTCAAGCGCAACATCGTCAACCATGAGGGCGGCGACTTTGGCCTGGCGTCCTGTTCCGAGGTCGACGGTGAGGTGTTGATGGTGCTGGTGACCTACAGCGCCCAGGGCGTCAGCAAGAAAGTGGGGGTGCCGTTTTTTGAATGGGACAGCTCCACGGTCGAAGCCTACAGCGGCCAGACCTGCCTGATGCTCAACCCTGCCGTGGTCAACGACGCAACCCTCCAGCAGTTGCGTGAGAGTGCGGGCGACAAGGTCTTGCTGGCCATCGCCCAATACCGGATCTGACCGGGGCCTCAGGGCACCAGGTAACCGCGTACGCCGGTAAAGATGATCTGCGCCGCCAGCGCACAGACGAACAAGCCCATCAGGCGGCTGACAATCTGCAGCCCTTGGTCGCCGAGGATGCGTTCGATGCGGTTGGACAGATACAACACCACGCCCACTGTCAGGCTGGCCAGGGCGATGCTGAGAATGGCCATGAGCTTGTCATCCCAATGGGGCTGGCTGACGCCCATTACCAGCAGTGCGCCGATGGTGCCGGGGCCGACGGTCAAGGGGATGGTCAGGGGGACGATAGTCACGTCCTGCTGCACATTGTCGGTCTGCACTGCCGACTTGCCCTGGGCCATGCCCAGGGCGGAGATAAACAGCACACTGCCGGCGCCGATGCGGAAGGCGTCCACGGTGATGCCAAATACACTGAAAATCACCCGGCCAAACAGGTAGAGCAACACGCTCGACACCAGCGTCGCCAGGGCGACCTTCCAGGCCAGGCGTCGCCGCTCCTTGCTGGAATAGCCCCGGGTGAGGCTGATAAAGCAGGACAGGACGAAGAAGGGGCTATACAGCACCAGCATCTTCAAATAAACGCTGAACAACACGTGGAGCATGGTGGGAGCTCACAGCGAAGGAAGGGCGAGGGGGAGTTTATCAGGCTTGTGGGCCAGAAGGCGCGACTGCGAACCAATGTGGGAGTGGGCTTGTGTGGGAGCTGGCTTGCCTGCGATAGCATCACCTCGGTGCAACTGGAAAACCAGGGTGCCTGCATCGCAGGCAAGCCAGCTCCCACACAAGCCAGTTCCCCCAAACCAGCTCTGGCCCCCACAGGGATGTGTGGTGATTCAGGACGTGTGCACCTGCTCCTGCGGCTGCTCGCGCTGTGTCACCCAGTACTCCACCAGCTCGCGCAGTTGCGACAGTTCTACCGGCTTGGCCATATGCCCATCCATCCCGGCCTGGCGTGCGCGTTCCTTGTGTTCCGAGAGGATGTGCGCGGTCAGCGCCACCACCGGCGTGCGGGTGCGCTGGTTGCTGACTTCCCAGACCCGCAACTGCTGGGTCGCGGAGAAGCCATCGAGCACCGGCATTTCGCAGTCCATCAACACCAGGTCATAGCGCTGGGCCTTCATCGCCTGCAAGGCTTCCTCGCCATTGCTGGCCGTGTCGGGTTGCAGGTTGAGCTTGCCGAGCATGCCGCGAATCACTTTGGTGGAGATGCTGTTGTCTTCGGCCACCAGGATGCGGAAATCGCTGGGCACGGTGATGGTCACGGGGACGTTCGGCGCGGCATGGCGCGGCTGGACCACACCCTTGCTGCGCTGGGTCAACTCGTCGGCCAGGGTGGTCTTGAGGGTGTAGCCCGCCACTGGTTTGGCCAGGATGCGCTTGATCCCGCAGTTGCGCGCGATGATCTTGCTCGGCGCATTGCTGATGCCGGTGAGCATGATCAGCAGGATGTCGTGGTTCAGGCTCGGGTCTTCCTTGATCTTCGCCGCCAGTTGCATGCCGGTCATGCCGGGCATGTTCTGGTCCAGCAGCACCACATCGAAATAGTCGCGCAGGTGTGCCTTGGTTCGCAGCAGGGCCAGGGCCTCCTTGCCCGATGGCACGGCGCTGACATTCAGGCCCCAGGCGGTGCACTGCTGCACCAGCACCTTGCGGCAGGTGTCGTTGTCGTCCACCACCAACACCCGCGCGCCTTGCAGCGGGCCGTCGAGGTCGGAGGTCGGGTGTTCCAGGCGCTCCGGGTCCAGGGGCAAGGTCAGCCATAGGGTGCTGCCTTGCTGGCTGCCCGCCTTGATGCCGAACTCGCCATTCATCAACAGGATCAGCTGGCGGGCGATCACCAGGCCGAGGTGGCCGCTCAGGCGCGTGGCCGAGAGGAAGTTCTTGCTGTGCAGTTCGCTGTGCAGCAGGGCATCGCGCTCGGCGGCCTCCATCGGCACGCCGCTGTCTTGCACGGCGATGCGCAGGCGCGGTTTGCTGCTGCGCTCATCCAGGGCGACCACGATCAGCACTTCGCCTTCGTCGGTCTTTTGCAGGGCGTTTTCCAGCAGGCTCAACAGGGCCTGGCGCAGGCGCGTCGGGTCGCCACTGATGACCCGTGGCACCTGGGGCTGGATAAAGCTGATCAGTTCGACGTTCTGCTGCTCGGCCTTGGCGCGGAAAATACTCAGGCAGTCTTCGATCAGGGCATTGAGGTCGAACTGCACATCGTCCAGTTCGATCTGCCCGGACTCGAGCTTGGAGATGTCGAGAATCTCGTTGATCAGGGTCAGCAGTTCATTGCCGGCGCTGTGGATGGTCTGCACGTAGTCGCGCTGCTTGACCGACAGCGGCGTGCCCAGCAGCAACTCGGTCATGCCCAGCACGCCGTTCATGGGGGTGCGGATTTCGTGGCTGATCTTCGCCAGGAACTCGGCCTTGGCCGCAATTTCGGCATTGCTGGCAGCCAGGTCGCGGCTGAGGCTGAAGCGATCCTCGACGATGCTGCGCTGGCGCTCGCCCAGGGCCTGGCTCATCAACAGGCCGCTGACGCAGATCACCGCCAGCAAGGTGATGATCAGGCCTTGCGGCGCCACCAGGGTCAGGCCCAGCAGGGCCGGGAGGATAATCAGCGTGCCGGTGTTGAACACCACCATGGCGAGCAGGAACAGGCGTGCCGGCCGGTAGCCTTTTTGCCAGTGGTAGGCCGAGACAAACAGCATGCTCAGGCCGGCCAGCGCCACCAGGGCGTAGGTGATGATATTCAGCGGCAGGGTGTTGACGAACAGCAGCAACAGGCCGCACAGCACGATCAACAGGATGTCCGCCATCAGCAACTTGTTCAGCGGGTGCGGGCCCAATGGCGCGAAGAAACGGTAGGCGAACATCAGGCCGCATGGCGCGGTCAGCAGCAACGCCATGTAGGCGCCCGGGGTTTGCACCGCCTGCCAGTTCGGCAGCCACGGGCCCAGCAGGTTGAGCAACAGCAACAGGCTGAGCATCAGCAGCACTTCGCAGGCCGCCAGCCACAGGCTGCTGCGCGAGCGATGGTAGGCGTAGCGGGTGAGGTTGTGCAGGATCAGCATCAGCAGGCAGCCGAACAACAGGCCGTAGACCAGGGTCTGGGTCTGGTTGGCGGCGGCCTGCACGGCCGGTTCCAGGGTCAGGTAGGGCCGCAGCTCATGCTCCGAGACCAGGCGCACATACACATCCAGGGGCTTCTGGCTCTGGGGCATGGGCAGCATGAATTCGCTGCTGGGCAGTGGGCGTTCGGCCTGGGGTTGGCGGGTGCCGGTGTTGATCTGCTCAATCAGCGTGTCGCCGTCCAGCACATACAGATTGAGATGCGCCAGGTCCGGCGCGAAGACCCGCAGCACTTGCTCGTGCTTGCCGGGTTGCAGCTTGAAACGTACCCATAGCGCACCGTTGGGTTCGGCGGCGGTGATCCGTTCCAGTTCAATAGGGCTGAATTGGTTGATGTAGCGTGGCGAGCGAATATCGCTCAATTGCAGGTCGGCCTGTTCATCAAGCAATACGGCCCAGCCACTGCCTTGCGCAACGGCCTGGGCCGGCAACAGACAGAGCAGGGTCAGCAGACTGACCGTGAAGATTATGGCGATCCTGAGCCAGCGCACGGCGAAATCCCTTCGTAGGTTAATGCACGGGGTTAACTATGCGCGGGACCGTAATGGGACGGCAAGGGCCAAAGGCCCCTGCCTAGCCGAACGGATAGCTGTTTACTGACTCTCGCCCCGCTCACGGGCAATGGCGCGATAGCCGATGTCCTTGCGGTAGAAACAGCCCTGCCAGTCGATTTTTGCAGCCAGCTTGTAGGCTTGCTGCTGGGCGGCATCGACACTGGCACCCATGGCGGTGGCGCACAGCACGCGGCCACCGGCGGTAACCACCTGGCCATCCTTGAGCGCGGTCCCAGCATGGAACACCTTGCCTTCCAGCGTAGCCGCGGCGTCCAGGCCCTGGATCAGGTCACCCTTGGCGTAGTCGGCAGGGTAGCCGCCGGCGGCCAGCACGATGCCGACGCTTGGGCGTGGATCCCACTGGGCTTCAACCTTGTCCAGCGCTTGCGCCAGGGCGGCTTCCACCAGCAGTACCAGGCTCGACTGCAGACGCAGCATCACCGGTTGGGTTTCCGGGTCGCCGAAGCGGCAGTTGAACTCGATGACTTTCGGGTTGCCGGCCTTGTCGATCATCAACCCGGCGTACAGGAAGCCGGTGTAGACATTGCCTTCATCGGCCATGCCGCGCACGGTCGGCCAGATCACCAGGTCCATGACGCGCTGGTGCACGTCGGCGGTGACCACCGGGGCAGGGGAGTAGGCACCCATGCCGCCGGTGTTCGGGCCGGTGTCGCCGTCGCCGACGCGCTTGTGGTCCTGGCTGGTGGCCATCGGCAAGACGTTCTTGCCGTCGACCATCACGATGAAGCTGGCTTCTTCGCCATCGAGGAATTCTTCGATCACCACCCGCGAACCGGCGTCACCGAAGGCATTGCCGGCGAGCATGTCGCGCACCGCGTCTTCGGCTTCCTGCAGGGTCATCGCCACGATCACGCCTTTACCGGCGGCCAGGCCATCGGCCTTGATCACGATAGGGGCGCCTTTCTCACGCAGGTAAGCCAGGGCGGGCTCGATCTCGGTGAAGTTCTGGTAGTCGGCAGTCGGGATCTTGTGGCGAGCCAGGAAATCCTTGGTGAAGGCTTTCGAACCTTCCAACTGGGCGGCGCCAGCGGTAGGGCCGAAGCAGTCCAGGCCACGGCTGCGGAACAGGTCCACGACGCCGGCCACCAGCGGTACTTCAGGGCCGACGATGGTCAGGGACACGTTCTTTTCGGCGAAGTCGGCCAGTTGCTCCAGGGCCAAGACGTCGATGGCGACGTTTTCGCACTTGGCTTCAATGGCGGTACCGGCGTTGCCGGGCGCGACGAAGACTTTCTGGACGCGAGGGTCCTGGGCGACTTTCCAGGCCAGGGCGTGTTCACGGCCACCGCTGCCAATGATCAAAACATTCATTTCAAAAACCTCAAATTCTGTTAGTTGATCGTTCCCACGCTCTGCGTGGGAATGCCTCTACGGACGCTCTGCGTCCGAGGGACGCGGAGCGTCCCGGGCTGCGCACCCACGCGGAGCGTGGGCGCGATCAATCAGTGACGGAAGTGGCGCATGCCGGTGAAGACCATGGCAATGCCGGCTTCATCAGCGGCGGCAATCACTTCAGCATCACGCATCGAGCCACCCGGTTGGATCACCGCAGTCACGCCCGCTTTTGCAGCGTTGTCCAGGCCATCACGGAACGGAAAGAACGCGTCCGAGGCCATCACCGAACCGACCACCTGCAAGCCGGCGTGTTCGGCCTTGATCGCCGCAATACGCGCCGAGTTCACGCGGCTCATCTGGCCGGCGCCGACACCGATGGTCTGACGGTTCTTGGCGTAGACGATGGCGTTGGACTTAACGTACTTGGCTACTTTCCAGGCGAAGATCAGGTCGTTGATCTCTTGCTCGGTCGGTGCGCGCTTGGTCACCACT
Organism: Pseudomonas sp. WS 5410; assembly: GCF_012985645.1. Lineage (NCBI taxonomy): Bacteria > Pseudomonadati > Pseudomonadota > Gammaproteobacteria > Pseudomonadales > Pseudomonadaceae > Pseudomonas > Pseudomonas sp. WS 5410. Next base: position 143,884 of record NZ_JAAQWS010000010.1, read on the forward strand.
TTCAGATCTTGGCTGCCGATCATGCCGATGTCGCGGCTCTGCACCAGCAAGCCGCCATTAACGCGCTTGTAGTCCCAGGCAGCGGCACGCTCAGCCGACCACTCGCCACAGGCCAGCAGGCGCACATTGGCCTTGGCGGCGACGATGGCGCGGGCCTCTTCGCTGACGGATGGGGCAATGATCACTTCGACGAACTGACGCTCGACGATGGCCTTGGCGGTCTCGGCGTCCAGTTCGCGGTTGAAGGCGATGATGCCGCCGAATGCCGATTCGGTGTCGGTGGCGTAGGCCAGTTCGTAGGCCTGGCGGATCCCGCCTTCAGCGTCCGGGCTCACGGCCACGCCGCACGGGTTGGCGTGCTTGACGATCACGCAGGCCGGCTTGACGAAGCTCTTCACACATTCCAGCGCGGCGTCGGTATCAGCCACGTTGTTGTAGGACAGCTCTTTGCCCTGCAGTTGGGTCGCGGTGGCGATCCCGACTTCGGCAGGCTTGGCTTCCACGTAGAACGCCGCGCTCTGGTGCGGGTTCTCGCCGTAGCGCATTTCCTGGGCCTTGATGAACTGGCTGTTGAAGGTACGCGGGAACTGGCTGCGGCCTTCAGTGCTGAGGGTCTCGGCGGCCTGGTTCACGGTGCCCATGTAGTTGGCGATCATGCCGTCATAGGCCGCCGTGTGTTCGAAGGCCTTGAGCATCAGGTCGAAACGCTGGGCGTAGGTCAGGCCGCCAGCTTTCAGGCTTTCCAATACTTGGGCGTAGTCGCTGGCGTTGACCACGATGGCCACGTCTTTGTGGTTCTTGGCTGCCGAGCGCACCATGGTCGGGCCGCCGATATCAATGTTCTCGATAGCGGTCGGCAGGTCGCAGCCTGGCTTGTTGATGGTGGCTTCAAACGGGTAGAGGTTGACGGCCACCAGGTCGATCGGCTTGATGCCGTGCTCGTTCATGATGGCATCGTCGATACCGCGACGGCCGAGGATGCCGCCGTGGATTTTCGGGTGCAGGGTCTTGACCCGACCGTCCATCATTTCTGCGAAACCGGTGTAGTCCGCGACTTCTACTGCGGCCACGCCGTTGTCCTGCAGCAGTTTGAAGGTCCCGCCCGTGGAGAGGATTTCCACACCCAGGGCTTCCAGCTCCCGGGCAAATTCGAGGATCCCGGTCTTGTCGGAAACACTGATCAAGGCGCGGCGGATCGGCAGGCGGGTAGTCTGGTCGGTCATCTCAATTTCCATCAAAAGCAAAGGAGTCAGCAAAAAAGGCGACCGGTTTTACGCGGGCGCCTTTCTGGTTTGATTGAATGCTTACAGCAAATCGTACTGTTTGAGCTTCTTGCGCAGGGTCCCACGGTTCAGGCCCAGCAGCTCACTGGCTTTGGTCTGGTTGCCCTTGACGTAGTTCATCACGCTTTCGAGCAAGGGCGCCTCGACTTCGGAGAGCACCAGGTTGTACACATCCGTGACGGCCGCGCCCTCAAGGTGGGCGAAATAATTGTGCAGCGCTTTCTCGACGCTCCCGCGAAGGGTCTGGCCTTCTTCGCTCGGCGTGTTGAGGTGCTGTTTCAAATTGACGTTGTCGCTCACGGGTGTTGTTCCACTCACTAAAGTCTCGGTCATCATCGTCATGCGGCCACCCCTTCTCCGTCCCCTGCTCTCAGGCTCTTGTCTCGTTCGGCAAAGAACTCACGAACGGCGGTGACCTGTGCTTGCGTTTCATCCAAACGATTGAACCCGGTGCGAAACTCTTTGGCGCCGGGCAGGGTTGCGAGGTACCAACCCACATGCTTGCGAGCAATGCGCGCGCCCATCACGTCCCCATAGAAGATGTGCAGGGCGGCCAGATGCTCTAGCAGAATACGTTCCACCTCGATCAGCCCCGGTGCCGGCATGATTTCGCCGGTACGCAGGAAATGCTCGATCTCACGAAAAATCCATGGCCGCCCCTGGGCGGCCCGGCCGATCAACAGGCCATCGGCACCGGTTGCGTGCAATACGCGCCGGGCTTTCTCGGCCGAGTCGATGTCGCCGTTGGCAAAGACCGGAATCGACACTGCCTGCTTGATCGCGGCAATGGTGTCGTATTCGGCCTCGCCGGTATAAAGGTCAGCGCGGGTGCGGCCATGCACCGCCAATGCTGCAATGCCTGCCTGTTCGGCGATCTTCGCCACCGTCAGGCCGTTCTTGTTGTCCCGGTCCCAGCCGGTGCGAATCTTCAGGGTAACCGGCACATCCACTGCACCCACCACGGCGTGCAGGATCTCGGCCACCAACTGCTCATCCTTCAACAGGGCGGAACCGGCGGCCTTGTTGCAGACCTTTTTTGCCGGGCAACCCATGTTGATATCAATAATCTGTGCACCCAGCTCTACGTTGGCTCGGGCTGCATCCGCCAGCATTTGCGCATCACCGCCGGCGATCTGCACCGAGCGGGGCTCGGGATCACCTTCGTGGATCATGCGCATCCGCGATTTGCGGGTGTTCCACAAGCTCATGTCGCTGGTGACCATTTCCGAGACTACAAGCCCTGCCCCCAAACGTTTGCACAGCTGACGAAAGGGCTGGTCAGTGACGCCCGCCATCGGGGCGAGAATCAAAGCGTTTGGCAATGTATATGGGCCGATGCGTACCGCCGACATAGGACTTCCCTGTTGTGGGGCCGGATCATTAGAGTTCGAAAAAGGGTTGGCATGATACCCGCTCTCGATGACTGGTTAAAGGCTGAATTGGATAAAATCTGAGCAGTTATTTTCTTATCGCCAGCGGTTTGGTCGTGGACGAGCAAGTCAATAACCTGCCGTCCGAACCTTGACGCGCGCAATCAATCACTCGGGGGAGTGGAAACTCAAACTGTAGTTCACGGCCTTGTTGCCTGGGTCGAGAATGTCCAGGGCGATATGGATCGGGGTCTGGGACGGCATCTCGGTCTGGCCGGCCAACTCGCCGCTGAGGTATTCGGCGGGTTTGAAGCGCCGGCTGGCGATCATCCGGCCATTAAGGTCGGCAAAGCGCAGCTCCAGAAGCGGGAACGGCTGGGAGAACGTCGCACGGTTATAGATGATGGCATCCACCACCAGCGCGCCGGCAAACTCCGGATGGCTGCGCACCACCAGGTTGCTGCTCTTGATATGGGCAATATCCACCCGCGACGGCACGGTACAGCCCAGTTTCGGGCACAGTTCCTGGAACCATGGGCGGTACTTGTCCTGGCGGGCCAGGTCGTCGAACTGGTAGGCAATGTACTGGCCGGCGAGGGCGGCGGCGGCCAGCAGCACCAGGGTCAGCCAGAGCAGGCGGCGGCCCCAGCCGGCGGGGCGCTTGCCGGCGTAGAGGTGCAGCGGGTCGTCTTCCAGGTCCTGCAGCATCTCGTCATGGACGTTGCCCGTGGCGCGTGTGCGCTTGCGGCGTGGTTCAGGCTCGGGTTCGTCCGGCTCGCTGCTGAGCGTTGGCTCGGGCGGGTCGAGAGCGTCGTCGGCACGCAGCACGGGCTCATCGTCCACCTCGTGAATGTCGAAGGACATCGAGGGCTCGGTACGCTGGGGCTTGCCCGTGGGGGCCGGGGCTGGTTCGACGGTTTCCTCGGTGTGGGCGATTGTCGCAGCCCGTTCGTCCGGCGGGTCGCTGAACAGGCTGGCGGCCCACTGTTCTTCTTCAGCCTTGACCGTATCGCGGCTGGCGATCATCGACTCGTCTTTTTGCCGACGGTCCGCGCCGGCCTGGCGGCGGTCGCTGCCCTGGGGCTGGGTGTGTTGGATCTCCCGGCGCTCGAGCTTGGCCAATTCTTCGTCGAGGTTCAGGTGGTCCAGGTCCAGCTCTTCGGCGGTCCATTGCTTCTGGCTGATGGCGCGTGGCGGGGCTTCGGCAGCCGGCGCTTCAGGCGCGTGGGCGCGTTGCTCCAGCAGTTGCCGGGCGGCATTGAACACTTGCAGGCACGAGCCGCAACGAACCACACCACGGGCCACGCTCAATTGAGCATGGCTGGCGCGGAAGCGGGTTTGGCAATGCGGGCACTGGGTGACGAAACTGTCGGTCATGCGGCCATCCGATTCATGCAGGCGCTCATTCTAGCGCCGACGACCGCTGATGCGTACCCAGCCATCGCGGTTGGCGATGGGGTCCAGGTCGAAGTCCTGGGCGTAGGCGGCGGCGACTTCTTCGCCCTGCTCGGCGAGGATCCCCGACAGCGCCAGGCGCCCACCGGGCCTGACCAGGCTCGACAGTTGCGGAGCCAGCGAAACCAGCGGCCCGGCGAGGATATTGGCGACCAATACATCGGCCTGCACCTGAGGCAATTGCTCCGGCAGGTACAGTGGGAATTTGCCTTCAGGAATGTTGTTGCGCCCGGCGTTATCGCGGGAGGCCTCCAGGGCCTGCACGTCGATATCGGTACCGACGGCTTCCTTGGCGCCCAGCAACAGCGCGGCGATGGCCAGGATGCCCGAGCCGCAACCGAAGTCCAGCACGTTGCAGCCTTGCAGGTCCTGGCCGTCGAGCCATTCCAGGCACAGGGCGGTGGTCGGATGGGTGCCGGTGCCGAACGCCAGGCCCGGGTCCAGCAGCAGGTTGACCGCCTCAGGCTCCGGGGCCGCGTGCCAGCTTGGTACGATCCACAGGCGCTGGCCGAAACGCATGGGCTGGAAGTTATCCATCCAGCTGCGCTCCCAGTCCTGGTCTTCGATCACTTCGCTATGGTGCTCGGGCAGCGGGCCGCCGGTCAGCAGTTCCATATGGGCAAACACGCTGCTGGCGTCGGTGCCGTCTTCGAACAGGGCCAGCAAGTGGGTGTGGGACCACAACGGCGTGGTGTTCAGCTCAGGCTCGAAAATCGGCTGGTCTTCGGCGTCCATGAAGGTCACCGACACGGCGCCGACTTCGAGGAACGCGTCTTCATAGGTTTCGGCTTGTTCTGGGCTGATGGCGAGACGGACTTGCAGCCAAGGCATGGCGGGCACCTTTGAAAAAATGAGTGTGCAGCGGGGTGGGGCTGCGAAAGGGCGCAAGTTTACGCGAGAGCAGGCCAGAAGACGACACCACTGACAGCATGGGAGCCAAATGTGGGAGCTGGCTTGCCTGCGGTGGCGGGGTGTCAGCTTGCTCATCAGTGCCTGGCCTACCGCTATCGCAGGCAAGCCAGCTCCTACAGGGTTTTGTGGTGTTCTTGTGTGCGCATAAACGACAAAACCGCCCGAAGGCGGTTTTGTGGGTGGAGCACAAACTTACTGGTTGGCCAGCTTGTGTTCCAGGTAGTGAATGTTCACACCACCTTCGCAGAAGCCTTCATCACGAACCAGATCCCGATGCAGAGGGATGTTGGTCTTGATGCCGTCGACCACGATTTCGTCCAGGGCATTGCGCATACGGGCCATGGCCTCGTCGCGAGTGGCGCCCCAGGTGATCAGCTTGCCGATCAGCGAGTCGTAGTTGGACGGAACCTTGTAGCCGCTGTACAGGTGCGAATCGACGCGAACGCCGTTGCCGCCTGGTGCATGGAAATGCTTGACCAGGCCTGGACTCGGGATAAAGGTTTTCGGGTCTTCGGCGTTGATCCGGCACTCCAGGGAGTGACCGTGCATCTTCACGTCGTCCTGGGTAAAGGACAGCACGTTGCCAGCGGCGATGCTCAGCATCTCCTTGACGATGTCGATACCGGTGACCATCTCCGAAACCGGGTGCTCTACCTGCACACGAGTGTTCATCTCGATGAAGTAGAAGCGGCCGTTCTCGTAGAGGAACTCGAAAGTCCCGGCGCCACGGTAGTTGATATCGATGCAAGCCTTGACGCAGCGTGCCAGGACTTCCTGACGTGCTTTTTCATCCAGGCCCGGTGCCGGAGCTTCTTCCAGGACTTTCTGGTGACGGCGTTGCAGCGAGCAATCGCGGTCGCCCAGGTGGATGGCGTGGCCCTGGCCGTCGGACAGTACCTGGACTTCCACGTGACGTGGGTTGGTCAGGTACTTTTCCAGGTAGACCATCGGGTTGCCGAACCAGGCACCCGCTTCGGAGCGAGTCTGCTTGGCCGCTTCGATCAGGTCTTCTTCCTTGTGCACCACGCGCATGCCGCGACCACCACCGCCGCCGGCGGCCTTGATGATCACCGGGTAACCGACTTCGCGACCAATGCGCAGGGCGGTTTCCTCGTCTTCCGGCAGTGGGCCGTCGGAGCCTGGAACGGTTGGCACGCCGGCTGCGATCATCGCGTCCTTGGCCGACACCTTGTCGCCCATCAGGCGAATGGTCTCGGCTTTCGGGCCGATGAAGGCGAAGCCGGATTTTTCCACCTGTTCGGCGAAATCGGCGTTTTCCGCGAGGAAGCCGTAGCCAGGGTGGATGCCGTCAGCGCCGGTCACTTCAGCCGCGGCGATGATGTTCGAGACCTTCAGGTACGAGTTCGTGGCCAGTGGCGGGCCAATGCAGATGCTTTCGTCCGCCAGTTTCACGTGCATCAATTCGGTATCGGCCGTCGAGTAAACAGCGACGGTCTTGATGCCCTCTTCCTTACAGGCGCGCAGGATCCGCAGCGCGATCTCGCCGCGGTTGGCGATCAGGACTTTTTGCAGTTTCTTCGCAGGTTTCAACATCGAAGGCGCTCCGCGGTTCAAACGATGGTGAACAGCGGCTGGTCGTACTCAACCGGCTGACCGTTTTCTACCAGGATGGATTCGATGACGCCGGCTTTTTCGGCCGTGATGTGGTTCATCATCTTCATCGCTTCCACGATGCAGATGGTGTCGCCCACTTTCACGGTCTTGCCCACTTCAACGAAGGCTGGCGAGGTCGGTGCCGGGGTGCGGTAGAAAGTACCGACCATTGGCGACTTGACCACGAAACCGTTCAGCGCAGGGGCAGCAGGTGCGGCAGGTGCAGCGCTAGCAGCAGGTGCGGCGGCTGGAGCAGCAGCGGCAGGCGCCGGCGCTTGCATCTGGGGTGCGTAGAACTGTTGGGCCGGGGTCTTGCTGTGACGGCTGATCCGTACGGATTCTTCGCCTTCCTTGATTTCCAGCTCGTCGATACCGGATTCTTCCAGCAGTTCGATCAGTTTCTTAACTTTACGGATATCCATGAATCATCAACTCCCAAGGGTCGGTCAGGGGCGTTTAGCCTGTTCTTCAATGTGTTCCAGGGCGGCCTCCAGGGCCAGTCGGTAACCGCTGGCGCCAAGGCCGCAGATCACTCCTACCGCTACGTCGGAGAAGTAAGAGTGATGGCGGAAAGCTTCGCGTTTATGCACGTTCGATAAATGCACTTCGATGAATGGGATGCTCACCGCCAGCAGCGCGTCACGTAAAGCAACACTTGTGTGCGTAAAAGCGGCGGGATTGATCAGGATAAAGTCCACGCCTTCGCTGCGCGCGGCGTGAATGCGATCAATCAATTCATACTCGGCATTGCTTTGCAGGTAAAGCAGATGGTGGCCGGCTTCACGGGCCCGTCGCTCCAGATCGAGGTTGATCTGTTCGAGGGTGACTGCACCGTACACACCCGGTTCGCGGGTGCCGAGCAGGTTCAGGTTGGGTCCGTGCAGAACCAGTAAGGTCGCCATCGGCTGTTCCTTGTTATTGATGTGGGTACGTCAGAACCCGGCGACTATGCCGCAAAGCCTTTGTGACTGTCCAGTTCTCTGCAATAGCCAGCACGATTAGCGAGGATTGCGCAAAATTTGTGACTAGGGCCTTGGATCCGGTCATTGGTAACACGGTTGCGAGTACACAGGAGATCAAATGTGGGGGCGGGCTTGCTTGCGAATGCGGTGGGTCAGTGATGGATAGGTTGACTGATACACCGCATTCGCGAGCAAGCCCGCTCCCACATTTTTGATGTCCGTCTGATTTGGAGGATGGAATCAGACGCGAAATGCCTGCACTGCCGTGTTGAGTTGCCCGCCGAGCACCAACAGATGTTCGCCCTGGCGGCGGCCCTGGCCAATGCGCAACAGGTTGTCCTCACCCAACTGGTGGATGCGCTCGCTATTATCGCGGATCTCACTGACCGCGCCGCTCTGCTGGGCCGTTACATCGGCAATCCGGATGGCTGTGTCGGAAATGGTCTGGATCGCGCCGACGATTTCGTCCAGTGCGCCGTCGGCCGCTTCGGCTTGCTGGGCGGTGGCTTCGGCGTGTTCGACCTGGGCGCGCATGCCTTCCACCGATTGCCGTGCTGCGGTTTGCAGGCCGGCGATCAAGGTCTGGATCTCGGCGGTGGCGCCCGCCGTGCGCTGGGCCAGGGAGCGTACTTCGTCGGCGACCACGGCAAACCCACGCCCGGCCTCGCCGGCGCGGGCGGCTTCGATGGCGGCGTTGAGCGCCAGCAGGTTGGTCTGCTCGGCAATCGAGCGGATCACCGTGAGCACGTTGCCAATGGTCGCGGACTCTTCGGCGAGTTTCTCGATCATTTGCGCATTGCCCTGCACTTCGCCCACCAGCGCGTGCAGGCCGGTCAGGCTCAAGCCGATCACCCGTTGCCCATGCTCCACGGCCTCGCCGGCGCTGCGGCTGGCCCCGGCGGCCTGGCTGGCGTCACCCGCGACCTGCTGGATAGTGGCCTCCAACTCGCCCAATGAATCACGGATTTGCGCAGTGTCCCCGGCCTGGCGTTCGGCGCCGTCATGCAGGCCGCCGCTCAGTTCGGCCAGGGCGCGGCTGCTGCCGGCCACTTGCTCGGCATTTGCGCGAATAGTGCCCACCAGGTTCACCAGGTAAGTCCGCAGGCGATTGAGCGAGGCTTCAATATCATGCAGTTCACGGTTGGTTGCACCCAGGGCGATCTCCTGGCTGAAGTCGCCCTCGGCCCAGGTCGACAGGGCCGGCGCCAGGCTGGTCAGCACCCGCGCCAGGCGCCGTTGCAGGGTGTCGATGAGCAGGGCGATCAGCAGGATCAGGCCAATCATTACGCCTTGGATCACCCGCACTTCGCCCTGGATTCGAGCGTGCTGGGCGCGCACTTCGGGCTCCAGCGCAGCAATGGCGTGCTGCACGGTGTTGATTTTCAGGTGGGTGGCGGCGGCCAGTTCGGTACGTTTCTGGATTTGCTCGCGGGTCCGCGCCAGTTCGGAAGGGTAGCGCGTGAGCAGGCTGTTGAGCTCGCGCTTGAGGCCTACGCCGGTGTCTTCGGCGACCGTGGTTTCGCTGCTTTCCAGGCCCATCAACGCCGAAAAATCATCGCTGTTGGAGGCACTGCTGGCGGTCACGCCCAACAGTGGTAGCTGCTCAATCAAGTCCGCCTGGCTGCGGATGTTGGCCAGTTCACGCTCCACATCGGCCGCCAGCTCGCTGCGCCCACTGCTCACCAGTTTGTCCCGCGCCAGGGATAGCCGCCCCAGATGCTGCGCGGCGGCGAGCAACGGTGGTAGATAACGCGCCGCGTCCGGTGAGCTGACGCCGATGGCGTACTGGCTCAGTTGCTCCAGATTGGCCCCCAGCTCCCGCTCGGCTTGCAGCAGCAAGGCTTGTGGGTCGCCGGCCAGCTTGCCGGCGGCCAGCAGGTCGGTCTTGCTGAAACCCTCAAGGTCCAGCAAGCCGGGGCGCAATTTTTCGCTCAGCTCAGGCGGCAGTTCGTCCAGGTTCAGCGCCAGGCTTTCCAGGCTATGGCCGGCAGCGCTCAGGCGCAAGGCATCGCCGCTGGCCAAATAGTCGTCGATATTGCGCGCGGTCTGGTTCTGGAAGGCTTGGGACAGGCCCAGGTAGCGCTCCATCAGCACATAAGGGCGTTCAAGCGCCCGTTGCGACCACCAGAGCGTAGCGCCCAGGGCCAGGCAAACGGCGACCAGCAGAAGGGTATTGAGATTTGTCAGCAGCTTCAGGCGCATGCGTGGTTTCAACCAACGGCGGAAGAATAAGTGCCTGAAGTTATTGCGTTTTCGTTACAGCGTTATGACGGACTGAGTGGAATCCGATGAAAAGGTGGCACTTTGCCTTGATGTGCCTGCGGCGTGCACGCGATTGCGCCCGGCGTCCTTGGCCCGGTACAGCGCTTCGTCGGCCTGGGCGGCCATCATCAGGCTGTCGGAGCCGTCGCACAGCTCGACCACTCCGGCGCTGAAGGTGCACCACAAGTCCTGGGGCTGGGCCGGGTAGTGGATTTCGGCAAAGCGCCCACGGATTTCATCGAGCACTTTGCAAGCGGCGTCCAGGTCGGTGTCGGGCATCACGATGGCGAATTCTTCGCCGCCGTAACGGCCGATGTAGTCGGTCTTGCGCAGGCGCTGCTTGAGAAACAGCGCCAGGCTCTTGATCACGCGATCGCCCATGGGGTGGCCGTGGCTGTCGTTGACCCGCTTGAAGTGGTCAATGTCGAGCATGGCAAAGCTCAACGGCTTGTTCTCGCGGCGCGAGCGGAAGCTGCAGTCTTCCAGCAGTTGCAGGATATGGGTGTGGTTGTACAGGCCGGTCAGGCTGTCGCGCACCATCCGCGCCTTGAGGTGGCGGGCGCGGGCGGCGCGGTTGCGTACGGTGGTGATCAGGTGGCGCGGCTTGATCGGCTTGGTGAGGAAGTCGTCGCCGCCTTCGCTCATGGCGTCCAGCTGTTTATCCAGGTCATCTTCGGCCGACAGATAAATGATCGGCACGCTGACATAGCGGTCATTGTGGCGGATCACCTTGGCCAACTCGGTGCCGGTACAGGCTGGCATATACATGTCGAGGATGATCAGGTCGGGCTGGAAGTCCGCCAGCTCGGCCATGGCCTGAATCGGCTCGATCAGGGTGCGGGTGACGATCCCGGCGCTGTTGAGCAGGCGTTCGGTGTGCATCGCCTGGGCGCGGGAGTCGTCGATGATCAACACTTTATAGGGTTCGTACTGGGCGACGCAGGTCAGCACCTCGATTTTTTCCAGCAGGCTCGACGCCTCCAGGGTCCCGGTAAGGAACTCCTGGCCACCGGCGCGCACGGCGGCCAGGCGGGTGGGGGTGTCGGTTTCGTGCAGGCTGAAGAACAGCAGCGGCAGTTTCTGCTCCAGGCCTTCCTGGGCTTCGGCGGCCAACTTCAGGCCCAGGCCGGCGCCACAGAAGTCCACGTCCATCACAATCGCCGCCGGCAGGCGTTCGGCCATGGACGAACGGAAGGCGGCCACGCTGTCCAGGGACTGCGCACTCAAGCCAAAGAATTCCAGCTGCTTGGCCAGGCGCTCGGCGCGGTCGTGATCGGCGAGCATCACGTAGATCGGCTTGCGCATCGGCGGCAGGAAGGTCTGGTCCAACTGGTCGCCCTGACGCAGGCCGGTCCGCGACAGGCGCTGCATCAAACGGTTGAGGTCGGTGATCAGGTGACTGCTCAGGCGGCCGCGGTTTTCGTCCACGGCTTTAAGCGACTCGATGATGTGCCGGGCCAGTTGGCCATGCTCGGGTTGTTCGAAGCGTTCGGCAAAACGCAGCAGGCGCAGATTGGCCTCGCTGAGTTCATTCAATTCGGCGTTCGACCATTCGCTGCGCTGTAAACGCTGCCAGATCTCAAGAATTTGACGCGCCTGATGAATTACCCGCTGGGCAAAGTGGTGCTTGAGACGCTCACGACTGGGGTCTTCTGGCTCGGTCATATCCTGACTACTAGGTAAGGGTGCATGCTGAGGTCGACTGGTGGCTCTATGCTAGCACCTCTTTTCATTCGCACGAGTGTCATACGTCAATTAACTGCAGCGTCCTGTGGATTCATTTGCTGACCCTTGGGTCGCGTAGGCGCATCGGCGCCCATCCTTTATAGTTGAGTGCCAGCTTTACGCCACCTTGATTAAAAGCCCCGCACCGACGGGCACGATGGGGTAGGGTTGTGGTCGTAGCTATTGAACTCAAGTGACTGAAAGGATATCCGCCATGCTGGACTGGAAAAACCGTGCAGGCAGCGCCCCAGGCCCAAGCCCTGCGCCCAAGTCGGCCTCCCGCAGCTATTTTCGTAATCTGTTGATGAGCCGTGCCCTGATGACCCTGGTGGTGATTTACCTGTTGGTCACCGGTGGCCTGGGCTGGTATTGGAGCCAGGAGCCAGCGTTGTTCCCGGTCCAGCAAAACGCGCAAATTGCCGCCGAAAAAGACGGCAAGCAAATGGTCATCGGCTTTACCACTGTCGAAACCGTCAAGACCGTGGTGGGTACCCTGCTGAACAAGCCTGGTGGTTATATTTCCAATGACCGCTTCCCGCCTGGGTTGTGGATGGACAATATGCCCAGCTGGGAATATGGCGTGCTGGTGCAGGTGCGTGACCTGACCCGTGCCCTGCGCAAGGACTTCGCCCGCTCGCAATCGCAATCGGCAGAAGACGCCGACCTGGCCAAGGCCGAGCCGCGCTTTAACTTCGACAACAAGAGCTGGGTGCTGCCCTCCAGCGAATCGGAGTACCAGGAAGGCATCAACTCCCTGAACCGCTATCAGGCGCGCCTGTCCGACCCCAACCAGAAAGGCGCGTTGTTCTACGCGCGTGCCGACAACCTGAACAACTGGCTGGGCGATGTTGCTACCCGCCTCGGTTCGTTGTCGCAGCGCCTGTCGGCCAGTGTCGGCCGGGTCAAGCTCAATACCGCGCTGAAAACCGAAACGCTGGCGCCGGGCGAAGTGCCGCAGCTCGATGAAGAAGTGGTGGAAACCCCATGGATGCAGATCGACAACGTGTTCTACGAGGCCCGCGGCCAGGCCTGGGCCCTGTCCCACCTGCTGCGCGCCATCGAAGTCGACTTTGCCGACGTGCTGGCCAAGAAAAACGCCACCGTCAGCGTGCGCCAGATCATTCGTGAGCTGGAGGCGTCCCAGGAAACCCTGTGGAGCCCGATGATCCTCAATGGCAGCGGCTATGGCGTATTGGCCAACCACTCGCTGGTGATGGCCAACTACATCTCCCGCGCCAACGCGGCGGTGATCGACTTGCGTCAACTGCTGAACCAGGGTTGAGTCATGGTCGATAGCGCCAAGGAGGTCGCGCACCGCGCGGCCTCGGATGCCGAACACATCGCCTGGGTCGACGAGCAGGACAACCTGCTCGGCGCCCTGGTGCGTGCTGACCTGCGCGAGCGCGGGCTGATCGGGCGCGGCACCTACATCATGCTGTTTAACTCGAAGGGTGAACTGTGCGTGCACCGGCGCACCCTGAGCAAAGCCATCTATCCCGGTTATTGGGACGTGGCGGCGGGCGGCATGGTCGGGGCTGGCGAGACCTACGAGCAGTCGGCCGCCCGTGAGCTGGCAGAAGAATTGGGCGTCAGCGGTGTAGAACTGACCGCCCACGACCACTTCTTTTTCGAGGATACGGGCAACCGGCTCTGGTGCTCGGCGTTTTCGGCGGTCTGGGATGGGCCGCTGCAGTTGCAGCCCGAAGAGGTGCTGGAAGCGCGTTTTATGTCCATTGAGGCAGTCCTGGCCGATATCGAGCAAAAGTCCTATTGCCCCGACTCCCTGGCCGCCTTAAAACGCTATCTGGCGGCGCGTCGCTAAAGTTGCATAAATTGGCGCCATTTGGCTCTTAGCAAGTAGGCTTTTTGCCGTTACACTGCGCGACTTTTCAAGCCGAACTGCCTTGGCGGTTCGGTAGCGCTGCCCCTGCCTGAGTGGGGCTTCGCGGTTGGTGGCCGGTTGACGGGCACTGATCAGTCTTCATCCTCCCAAGAGGATTGCCGGTGGCCAAAAAAGCCGCATCCTTCGCCGCCCTTGGTGGCCTGGTGTTTTCCACCGACGCAGGTCGGCATTGCCCGGACTGTCGCCAGCCCGTGGACGCCTGTACCTGCAAACAGACCCTGATTCCCGAAGGTGACGGTATTGCCCGCGTACGCCGCGAGAGCAAGGGCCGTGGCGGCAAGACGGTGACCACCATCACCGGCGTGCCTCTGGCGGCCGAGCCACTCAAGGAGTTGGCCACCGTGCTGAAAAAGCGCTGTGGCACCGGTGGCGCCCTGAAAGACGGGATCATCGAAATCCAGGGCGATCACGTCGAGTTGCTGTTGGCCGAGTTGATCAAGCTCGGTTACAAGGCGAAGAAATCCGGCGGCTAGCAGCCTCTGTGAAACCCGCACCGACGAGCGCGCTCGTCGTTTCCATGGTTTCACAGAGCCTGTTCCTGACCGGTGTCTAAACTCTGTCCTGCGAGCGGGGTCTACCTCTCTCACAGGCAAATCGTCATTTTCACTCTTTAGACTGCGCCAGCCTCTGACTTGGGTGGCGCTCTTCGACTTTATATAGGGGACTTCGATGTCCGTACGACGCACACGCAAAGACGATGGCAGCCAATGGACAGTTGCGGACAGCCGCAGTGTTTACGGGATTCGCCATTGGGGGGCCGGATATTTCGCGATCAATGATGCCGGTCGCGTTGAAGTCCGTCCGAACGGCCCGAACAGCTCGCCCATCGACTTGTACGAGCAAGTGGACGAGCTGCGCAAAAGCGGCCTGTCCCTGCCATTGCTGGTGCGCTTCCCGGATATCCTGCAAGACCGCGTGCGCCAGCTGACCGGCGCCTTCGACGCGAACATCGAGCGCCTGGAATACCAGAGCAAATACACCGCGCTGTACCCGATCAAGGTCAACCAGCAGGAAGCGGTGATCGAGAACATCATCGCCACCCAGGACGTGTCCATCGGCCTGGAAGCCGGCTCCAAGCCTGAGCTTCTGGCGGTCCTGGCCCTGGCACCGAAAGGCGGCACCATCGTCTGCAACGGTTACAAGGACCGTGAGTTCATCCGCCTCGCGCTGATGGGGCAGAAGCTGGGTCACAACGTGTTTATCGTGATCGAGAAAGAGTCCGAAGTGGGCCTGGTGATCGAAGAAGCCGCCAACCTCAAGGTCAAGCCACAGGTCGGCCTGCGGGTGCGCCTGTCGTCCCTGGCGTCGAGCAAGTGGGCAGACACCGGTGGCGAGAAGTCCAAGTTCGGCCTGTCGGCGGCGCAGTTGCTGTCGGTGGTCGAGCGCTTCCGCGCCGCGGGCCTGGACCAGGGCATCCGCCTGCTGCACTTCCATATGGGCTCGCAGATCGCCAACCTGGCGGACTACCAGCACGGGTTCAAGGAAGCCATCCGCTACTACGGCGAACTGCGCAACCTTGGCCTGCCGGTGGACCACATCGACGTCGGCGGCGGCCTGGGCGTGGACTACGACGGTACCCACTCGCGCAACGCCAGCTCGATCAACTACGACATGGATGACTACGCCGGCGTGGTGGTGGGCATGCTCAAGGAATTCTGCGACGCGCAGAACCTGCCGCACCCCAACATCTTCTCCGAAAGCGGCCGCTCCCTGACCGCTCACCACGCCATGCTGGTGGTGCAAGTCACCGACGTCGAGAAACACAACGACGACGTGCCGGTGATCGAGAACAAGGAAAGCCTGCCGGAAACCGTGCAATGGCTGGTTGACCTGCTGGGCCCGACCGACATTGAAATGGTCACCGAAACCTACTGGCGCGCCACCCACTACATGAGCGACGTGGCCGCCCAGTACGCCGACGGCAAACTGACCCTCGCGGAAAAAGCCCTGGCCGAACAGTGCTACTTCGCCGTATGCCGCCGCCTGCACAACTCGCTCAAGGCCCGCCAGCGCTCGCACCGCCAGGTGCTGGACGAAC
This sequence comes from Pseudomonas sp. WS 5410, assembly GCF_012985645.1. Lineage (NCBI taxonomy): Bacteria > Pseudomonadati > Pseudomonadota > Gammaproteobacteria > Pseudomonadales > Pseudomonadaceae > Pseudomonas > Pseudomonas sp. WS 5410. The sequence continues at coordinate 159,408 of NZ_JAAQWS010000010.1, forward strand.
TCAATGACAAGCTGGCCGACAAGTACATCTGCAACTTCTCGGTATTCCAGAGCCTGCCGGACACCTGGGCCATCGGCCAGGTACTGCCGATTCTGCCGCTGCATCGCCTCGACGAAGAGCCGCTGCGCCGTGCAGTACTGCAAGACCTGACCTGTGACTCCGACGGCAAGATCAAGCAATACGTCGACGAGCAGAGCATCGAGACCAGCTTGCCGGTGCACGGTTTGAACGAAGGCGAAGATTACCTGCTGGGCATCTTCCTGGTGGGCGCCTACCAGGAAATCCTCGGGGACATGCACAACCTGTTCGGTGACACCGACTCGGTGAACATCTACCAGCGCGACGACGGCACGGTCTACAGCGCCGGGATCGAGACCCACGACACCATCGAAGACATGCTGCGCTACGTGCACTTGTCGCCGGAGGAGTTGATGACCCACTACCGTGACAAGTGCGCCAGCGCGAAGATCACGGCGGCGGAGCGTACGCAGTTCCTGGATGCTTTGCGCCTGGGCCTGACCCGCTCCTCGTACCTGTCTTCCTGAATTATCAGATGCGCGGCGCCTCATCCACGTCATAACGGTCGCGCAGCGGAACGCCCATTTCCTCACGGAGGGCGTTTTCCGTGAAGGGATAAGGGTTGACGTTGGTCGCTGGAGTGTTGGGGTTATTGTCAAAGTCGAAAGGCGTGGCATCCGTGGGAATTCCAACCACTTGGTATTCCTCGTTGTTTACGGTTCTCGGCACTCCGCCTCTGAGGAGGGGGGCTCCATTAGCGTCCTTCAGGATTTGTTTGCCAGGTATGCCCGTCCCTGTGGCTCCATTGAACGCGTGAGCGAGTTCATGATGGAGCGTAATCTCCGGGGAGATGGAAAAGGTCTGGTCAAAGTCAGCGGGTTCGAAAACGATTTCGGGCTGGGTCGAAACTGAACCCGGTTTGTTGTCTTTTATATAACCAAACTCAGGGCGGAAAGGGTCTTTCCTGAGCTCAGCGTTTGAGGTGTACTCATTCCTGAATCCGTAGGCGCTAAAGCCTGGGGTGTGCGATTCGGTAAGGACGATAGGCCTATGCCCGTCTTCAACAAATTGATCCATGGCTTCGAGTGCTTTTTGACCCGCTGGTGAGGCTCTTAGTCGGTCTATAACATCTTCCGTCTGTTCTATGAATTGTTCTGTACCTTTTATTACCAAGCCTTTTCTACCGCTCTCGGAATATGTAACAGGGATGATTTTAGAGTTGCCTTGGTTGTTAATTGTGTCGGTAGATTTGGCATAGATCTTATCGTTTTTATCATAAGAGTTAATGGTGTCGGCGCCCTCGCCGCTATAAAAAGTAGTCCGGTAATAACCACTCAGTGTGTCATTGCCCCTTCCCCCGTTTAGTACAACCTTGCCAGGCCCAGCATAAAGATGGTCATCTCCCCTATCGCCGTTGAGGAATAACACTCTGTTGGCAGGACCAAAGCCTGCATACAGGTGATCGTTTCCTTTTCCTCCCGATATCGCAGCGTTGCCCGTGCCGGCAGTAATTGTGTCGTCGCCATCACCGCCAGTTACCGCCATATCGCCGGTGCCCAGGCGTATGTGATCGTTTCCTTTTCCACCGATCACGGTCCCCACTCGCCCATTTGAAACAATATCGTCATCACCGTCGCCGCTGTTTATGTGCATTTCGATGTTGACGTACTTGTCGACGGTAATGCGGTCATTGCCTCCAGCAGTGTTGATCCTCAGTGAGTGCGCGTTGTTGTTTGCTGTCAGTGGGAGTTTGTAGTCTTTGCCATTGATACGCGCGTTGAGCTGGTGGTTTGCGCCTACGGTAATACTGACGTTGTCAGCCCGGTCGGAGGTGGTAATCAGCACTCTGCTGACACCGGGCACACGCTTGCCTTGAGGGTCTGTTTTATAGGTTGAAATCTGCTGGATCTTGGTGTTTCCATCATCCGCTAAAACGCTGATATGTGGGGTGCCGACCGGTTCCGCCGGTGGAGTGACGCGTGGTGAAAGGGGGGCTGCGGTTGCTGGTGTCGGGAGTATATTCATTCACAGACCTACCTTGGATGAGAGGTGATGTTTGACCTCGAAGGTGTAAATGCTCTGTGGTCTGCTCCCCGAAAACAGCCAAGCTGTTTTGTAACAATCAACAGATAGCCCGCGTTCTCAGGGTTGGCCGAGCCAGCGGTCCTGTTTGTTCAGTCGCCACGCAATCGCCCACAACGTCAGACTGCGCACCGCCATAAACAGCAGGAACGTTATCCACAGCCCGTGGTTACCCAAACCCTGCAGCGCCCAGGCAAGCGGCAGCATAATCAGCACCGTCAGCAGCATGCCATTGCGCATCTCCCGCGCACGGGTCGCGCCGATAAACAAACCGTCCAACAAGTAACTCCACACCGCAATCAACGGCAGTACCGCAAGGTACGGCAGGTAGAGATCGGCGGTTGCGCGCACGCTGGGGATATCGGTCTGCATGGCGATAAACAGGTGCCCGCCGAAGGTAAACAGCAGGGCGAAGCCGAGACTGGCGATCAGCGACCAACCGCAAGCGACCACCAGTGAGCGGCGCAGGGCCTGACGGTCACGGGCGCCGATGGCGTGGCCGCACAGCGCTTCTACCGCGTGGGCCAAACCGTCCAGGGCATGGGCGGTCAGCAACAGCCCGTTGAGCAGCAGGGCATTGGCCGCGACGGTGGCATCGCCCAACCGTGCGCCTTGCACCGTGATCATGAAAAACACCGACTGCAGCGCCAGGCTGCGGATAAAGATGTCGCGGTTGACCGCCAGCAGCGCGCGCCAGCTTTGCCAGACCTTGAGCGCCGCCCAGGCGATATGCCCAGGGTAGGCGCGCAGGGCTTTTTGCGTGAGGGCCAGGCCGAGCAGGGCGCCGGTCCATTCGGCAATCACCGAGGCCCGTGCCGAACCGACTACGCCCCAGTCCAGGCCCAGCACAAACCACAGGTTCAGGGCGATATTCACCAGGTTAGTGGTCAACAGAATCGCCAGCGGCGCCCGGGCGTTTTGCGTGCCCAGGAACCAGCCCACCAAGGCATAGGTAGCCAGGGCGGCGGGCAGGCCGAACAGGCGGGTGTGGAAGAACTCGCGGGTCAGTTGATTCAATTCGGCGGAGGGCTGCATCCACTCCAGCGCCAGGTGGCTCAGGGGAATGCCCACCGTGCCCAGCACCATCGCCAACCCCAGTGCCAGCAGCAGACCTTGCAGCAGGATTTGCCGCAGCGCCGCGCCATCATTGCGCCCGGCGGCCTGGGCGGCAAACCCGGTGGTGCCCATGCGCAGAAAGCCCATGGCCCAGGCCAGGAAGGTATACAGGCTGGCCCCTACGGCCACGGCGCCCAATTGGTGGGCGTGGGGCAGGTGGCCGATGACCATGCTGTCCACCAGCGCCACCAGCGGTACCGAAATATTCGACAGAATCATCGGCGCGGCCAGGGCCCAGACACGGCGGTGAGTGGGGCGATGACGCCAGTCGGTAAGTAAGGTGGACATGCGGGCTCCTTGGGGGAGCGGCATTGTAACGCTGCCTGGGCAGCATCGCAGACCCAATGTGGGAGCAGGCAAGCCAGCTCCCACAGCAGGTCCCAGCGTTGTGGGTGGCAATGTCGGCATGATGAAGGCTCATGGCTGCGCTGATGAGCTTTCGCTTCTGGCCAGCACGCGAGGCTGAGTTAAATACCCGCCTTCTCCTCAGAACAGCCAAACTCCATGGATAACTCCGATATCGCGATCACCCTGGTCCTGATCTCCGCCTTCATGCACGCCACCTGGAACGCTGTTGTCCGAGCCGGCAGCAGCCGCTTCATGACCCTGGCCGTCGTCGATGGCACGGCGCTGGTGATCTGCCTGGCGGCGCTGCCGCTGGTCAATGTGCCGAGCCTGCAAGTCTGGGGTTATGTACTGCTCTCGGTGATATTGAATACGGTCTATCGCCTGTTTCTGATCAAGGCCTATGAGACGGGCGACTTCGGTCAGGTCTACCCGGTGATGCGCGGTGTGCCGCCGGTGCTGGTGGCGTTGTTTTCCTACTTTCTGCTGCATGAGCAACTGTCGTTCCAGGCGATGGCCGGGGTGTTGTTGATTTGCCTGGGGATCATCAGCCTGACATTTGTACGCAGGATGACCGCGCACATGCTCAAGCCGATCCTGATGGCGGTGGGCGCTGGAGTGTTTATTGCGTCCTACACAGTGGTGGACGCCAAGGGTGTGAGAGCCAGTGAAACGGTGCTGCAATACATTATTTACCTGACGGTGTTCCAGAGCATTCCTATCCCGCTGCTGGCGTTTTGCAAGGAGCGTGCGGCACTTGTCCAGGCCATGGGCAGTCATTGGCGAGTGGGGGCCTTGGGGGGTGTTTTTTACCTGGCATCCTACGGCCTGGTGTTGTTCGCGCTGTCGCTGGACGCGGTGGCCAAGGTCTCAGCGCTGCGGGAAACCAGTGTTATTATCGGCGCCATTATTGCCGCGCTGTTCTTTCATGAACGGTTCGGCTGGCGACGGATGCTCTCGGCGTGCGTCATTGTTTGCGGGATCATCCTGATCAAAGTGAGCACTTGATGGCTCAGCGTCCTCCACCCACTGCGATGCTTCAGGCTTTTGTCAGCGCCGCGCAAACGGGCAGTTTCGCGCGTGCGGCATCTGAGCTTAACCTCACCGCCAGTGCCATCAGCCATCAAATTGCGGGCCTGGAAGAGTGGTGGGGCGTGCAGTTGTTTGAGCGGCACTCGCGCGGCGTCAAGCTGACGTCGGCAGGGCACGCCTTGTTGCCGGTCACTGATGGGTTTTTCAAAGGGCTGGAGGCGGCGTTGCAGGTTCTCAATCCGCGCAAAGCCCAACCGTTGTACCTCTCGTGCACCTCTTCACTCTGTTCGACCTGGCTGATTCCCAGAGTGCATGGCTCGCATACTGACGCCTCGTTCAATCTCGACCTGGTGCTGACCAGCGCAGATATGAGCCCTGCCAGCCTGGGTGCTCATCAATTTGATGTCGCAGTAGTCATAGGGGGCGGGGACTATCCGGAGCATCATGTCGAGTTGCTGATGCGCGATGCGGTGTTTCCCGTATGTTCGCCGGCGTTTTATCGCGAGCATGGCGATATTGCGCCGAAGGATATCGCCCGGTACCCATTGATTCACCGGGCGGATGATCAGATCTGTCCGGGGTGGGAGAGTTGGTTTGCGTTCCAGGGGGTGGCGGCCCCCCCGTATCACCCTGGGCCTCGGTTTCCGGATTCGAGCCTGGCTATAAGCCTTGCGCTCAAGGGGGCTGGGATCGCACTGGGCAGGACGGCGTTGGTATATGACCAGTTGGAAGAGGGGGGATTGGTTGCCTTGAGCAGCCCGGTGATGATGTCGCCGGCGGCGTACTACATTATTTGCCGCAAGGGTCGACAGTCCGAGCCGGCCATCGCCCGGTTGATTGAGTGGCTCAAGCTCAGCGCGGGTGAGTTTCTGCGGGAGGTTGGGGCGAGGCATCCGCAAATAGCGGGCGCTGGAGCATTTCAGAGGTAGGGTTTGACCTGACTTGGTCTGCACACAGAACCAAATCGCCCTCCGTCGGTCAATGTGATCGCCACCATCACCCGCTTCACTGGCGCTGATATATAGTTCACCCCTCAGACACCCTCACAACGAGTGCCCCATGCTTAACAAAGGATTGTTCCTGGCCTGCGCGCTGGCCCTGCTGAGCGCCTGCGATTCTTCCGACAAACCAGCAGCGCCAGCGGCCCCTGCGGCAGCGGTGACGGCGCCGGCCAAGGCCGCGGTAGACGTGGCGACGCTCAAGCAGCGTTATGCCGGCCGTGAGTTAAGCGTGGTGGACGTGTCTGAGGTGCAACTGGATGGCGCCAGCACCTTGTCGGTGAGTTTTTCGATCCCGCTGGACCCGGACCAGAAGTTCGCCGACAAGCTGCACCTGGTGGACAGCAAATCCGGCAAGGTCGACGGTGCCTGGGAGCTTTCCGACAACCTGATGGAGCTGCGCCTGCGTCACCTGGAGCCCCAGCGCAAACTGGTGCTGACCGTGGACGCCGGCCTGCGTGGGGTGAATGACGCCAAGCTCGCCGCCGAGTACGTCAGCCGCCTGGAAACCCGCGACCTGCAAGCCACCGTCGGCTTCGCCAGCCGTGGCACCCTGTTGCCCACCCGTCTGGCCGAAGGTTTGCCGGTGATCGCGCTGAATGTCGACAAGATCGACGTCGAATTCTTCCGCATCAAGCCCGAATCGCTGCCGGCGTTTCTCGCCCAGTGGGGCCGCAATACCAGCCTGCAAAGCTATGAGTCCCGTGAACTGCTGCCCATGGCCGACCTGGTGTACGGCGGCCGTTTCGACCTGAATCCTGCGCGCAACACCCGTGAAACCCTGCTGCTGCCCATCGCCGGCCTCAAGCAACTGCAACAGCCGGGCGTGTACCTGGCGGTGATGCGCGCCTCGGGCACTTACAACTATTCGCAACCGGCCACGCTGTTCACCCTCAGTGATATCGGCCTGTCGGTGCACCGTTACGCCAACCGCCTGGATGTGTTTACCCAGGCGCTGGAAGGCGGCAAGGCACTCGATGGCGTCGAGCTGGAAATCCTCGATGCCGAAGGCCGCGTGTTGGGCCAGGGCAAGACCGAGAAGGGCGGCCACGCCGAACTGCCATTGCCGAAAAAGGCCCAGGTACTGCTGGCCAAGCAGGGCGAGCAAACCAGCCTGTTGCGCCTCGACAGCGCAGCGCTGGACCTGGCCGAGTTCGATATCGGCGGCCAGCCCGCGCACCCGCTGCAATTCTTTGTGTTCGGCCCGCGTGATCTGTACCGCCCTGGCGAAACCGTGCTGCTCAACGCCTTGCTGCGCGACAAGGACGGCAATGCCGTCAAGCCGCAGCCCGTGAGTGTCGAAGTGCGCCGCCCGGATGAGCAGGTCAGCCGCAAATTCGTATGGGACGCCGATGCCTCTGGCCTCTATCAGTACCAGTTGCAGTTGGCCGGCGAAGCGCCGACCGGGCGCTGGCAACTGGTGTTCGACCTGGGTGACGGTAAGCCGCAGCTGTATGAATTCCTCGTCGAGGACTTCCTGCCCGAGCGCCTGGCCCTGGAACTCAAGGGCAGCGACACGCCGTTGAGCCCGGCGGACAACGCCGTTATCCAGGTCAACGGCCGCTACCTCTACGGCGCCCCGGCGGCGGGCAATCGCCTGAGCGGGCAAGTGTATGTGCGCCCGCTGCGCGAGGCGGTCAAAGCCCTGCCGGGCTACGAGTTTGGCTCGGTAACGGAAGAAGAGCTGAGCCAGGATTTTGAACTGGACGAAAGCGTGCTCGATGCCCAGGGCCAGGAAAAGCTGACCCTGGAAAGCAAATGGAGCGAGGCCAGGTCGCCGCTGCAACTGATCGTGCAGGCCAGCCTGCAAGAGTCCGGCGGGCGCCCGATCACCCGCCGCCTGGTACAGCCGGTATGGCCGGCCGAGCAACTGCCCGGCCTGCGCGGCTTGTTCGATGGCAAGGAGACCGATGGCGATGGCCCGGCGGAATTCGAAGTACTGCTGGCCAACCAGCAAGGTGACAAGCTGGCGGCGGACAACCTCAAGGTCCGCCTGATCCGCGAGCGCCGCGACTACTACTGGAACTACTCGGACAACGACGGCTGGAGCTATCACTACAACGAGAAATTCCTCAACCTCGATGAGCAGACCGTCAACATCAAGGCCGGCGATACGGCCAAGGTCAGCTTCCAGGTGGAGTGGGGCCCTTACCGCGTCGAAGTCGAAGACCCACAGACCGGGTTGATCAGCAGCAAGCGCTTCTGGGCTGGCTACCAGGCCCAGGACAACACCGAAGGCGGCGCCGTGCGCCCGGACCAGGTCAAGCTGGCGCTGGACAAACCGGCATATGGCGATGGCGATACGGCCAACGTCACCGTCACCCCGCCGGCAGCCGGCAAGGGCTACCTGTTGGTCGAATCCAGTGAAGGCCCGTTGTGGTGGCAGGAAATCGAGGTGCCGGCCGAAGGCAAGAGCTTTGCAGTGAAGCTCGATCCGAAATGGTCGCGTCATGATCTGTATGTCAGCGCGTTGGTGATCCGTCCCGGCGAGCGCAAAGCCAACATCACCCCCAAACGCGCCGTGGGCTTGCTGCACCTGCCGTTGGATCGTACCCAGCGCAAACTGGGCCTGACCCTGACTGCACCGGAAAAAATGCGCCCCAAGCAGCCACTGACGGTCAAGGTCGCGGCAAAAAATGCCGATGGCAGCGTGCCGAAACAGGTGCATGTGCTGGTGGCGGCGGTGGACGTGGGCATCCTCAATATCACCGAGTACCCGACCCCGGATCCTTACTCCAGCCTGTTCGGCCGCAAGGCGTATGGCGTGGATCAGTTCGATATCTATGGGCAGTTGATCGAAGCCGGCCAGGGCCGCCTGGCCAGCCTGGCCTTTGGTGGTGACGCGGCGCTGGCCAAGGGCGGTAAGCGCCCGGACACCAGCGTCACCATCGTCGCCCTGCAAAGCGCGCCGGTGACCCTGAACGAGAAAGGCGAGGGCGAAGTCAGCGTCAATATCCCCGACTTCAACGGCGAGCTGCGCCTGATGGCCCAGGCCTGGAGCGATGACCGCTACGGCATGGCCGAAGCCAAGACCGTGATCGCCGCGCCCTTGATTGCCGAGCTGTCGGCCCCACGCTTCCTTGCTGGCGGCGACCAGACGCGCCTGGCGCTGGACCTGTCCAACCTGTCGGGCAAGGCGCAGAAGCTCGATGTGCAACTGACCGCCGAAGGTCAACTGACCCTGCTGGGCGAGCCATCGCAAAGCGTGCAACTGACCCAGGGCCAGCGCACCACCTTGCAGATTCCAGTGCGTGCGCTGGGCGGTTTTGGCCAGGGCAAGATCAAGGTCACGGTCAACGGCCTGGACCTGCCGGGCGAGAACCTGCCGGCGTTTACCCGCGAATGGACATTGGGCGTGCGTCCGGCTTATCCGGCGCTGCTCAAGCAATACCGCGCAGTGCTCAAGGACGAAGCCTGGAGCCTGCCGGACAGCGAACTGGCCCTGTTTGAACCGGCCGGGCGTGAGGCACTGTTGAGCCTGTCGAGCCGCCCGCCGTTGAACCTGGGCGAGCAGATCCGTGCGCTCAAGGCCTACCCGTATGGCTGCCTGGAGCAAACCGCCAGCGGCCTGTACCCGTCGCTGTACGCCGACGCCGCCGTGCTGACACGCCTGGGGTTGACCGGCGAGCCGGATGCCGAGCGCAAACGCAAGATCGAACTGGGCATCGAGCGCCTGCTGGGCATGCAGCGCTACAACGGCAGCTTTGGTTTGTGGGGCGCCGATGGCGAGGAAGAATACTGGCTGACGGCGTACGTCACCGACTTCCTGCTGCGCGCCCGCGACCAGGGTTTTGCCGTACCGCCTGAAGCGCTGAAAAAGGCCAGCGAACGCCTGCTGCGCTATGTGCAGGAACGCAATCTGATTGAAGTCGACTACAGCGACAACGCCGACCACACGCGCTTTGCCGTGCAGGCCTACGCCGGGCTGGTGCTTGCGCGCAGTCAACAGGCGCCGCTGGGCGCATTGCGCAGCTTGTTCGAACGCCGCAGCGATGCGCGTTCCGGCCTGCCTCTGGTGCAGTTGGCGATTGCCTTGCAGAAAATGGGCGACCAGCCGCGCGCCGACCAGGCATTGCTTGCCGGTTTGGCGGTCAAGCGCAAAGCCAATGAATGGCTGGCCGACTACGGCAGCCCGCTGCGTGATCAGGCGATGATCCTGGCCTTGCTGGAAGAAAACGACCTGGCCAAAGGCAAGCGTGAAGAGCGCCTGTTCGAGCTGTCGGACCAGATGGCGGCCAGCCCATGGCTGTCGACCCAGGAGCGCAACTCGCTGTTCCTCGCCGGCCGTGGCCTGCTGGGCAAACCGGAAACCAACTGGACGGCGCAGTTGAGCAGCGGCGGCGAAACCCGCGAGCTGAACAACGGCCAGTCCGGCCTGAAGCTGGAAGGCCCGTTGCTGGCTTCACCGCTGACCCTGCGCAACCCGGGCAGCGAGCCGATTTACCAGCAACTGAGCATCTCCGGTTATCCACAGCACGCGCCGGTAGCGGGTGGCGAAAACCTGAGTATTCGTCGTGAGTACCTGGGGATGAACGGCCAGCCGCTGAACCTGCAAAACCTGCGCAGCGGCGACTTGGTGCTGGTGCACATTGCGGTCAGCGCCAACAAGCAACGGGTGCCGGATGCACTGGTGGTCGACCTGCTACCAGCTGGCCTGGAGCTGGAGAACCAGAACCTGGGCCAAAGCGCCGCCAGCCTGGAAAACGCCAGCAGTCAGGTCAAGGAATGGCGCGAGTCGATGCAGAATGCGTCGATCAAGCATCAGGAATACCGCGATGATCGCTATGTGGCCGCGCTGAACCTGGACGGCTACGGCACCACGCACCTGCTGTACCTGGCCCGCGCTGTCACCCCTGGGACTTATCGCGTACCGCCGCCGCAAGTGGAGTCGATGTACCGGCCGAACTGGCAGGCCGTGGGGGAAACCCCAGTGGATATGGTGATCAAGGGGCGTTAAGCGCCTCCTGTAGGAGCTGGTGCTGCCTTTAATGTGGGAGCTGCCCGCGATAGCGGTTTTTCAGCCGATGTATTCGGCGACTGACACACCGCTATCGCGAGCAAGCTCGCTCCCGCAGGGTCTGTATTTAATGCACAACCCAACTGAGCAGCCACAACCCCAGCATCAACCAGATAATCCCCATGATGATCGAGGCCCGCATAAACGCCCGGACTGCCGAGTACAGCAGCATCAGGCCAATGATCAGGGTGATGATGCTGATGATCGAGGTGTCCATGCCCAGGGTGCGCGACAGGCCGTCGATAAAGTTGCCGCCGGCATTGGTCAGGGCGCCGAACAAGCCGCTGAGCCCGTCGACGATAAAGCGGATGACCGAACCGAGCGCCTGGCCCAGCCATTCGAAAAAGCTTTCTACCTGCATATGAGTTTCCTGATGAAAGGGTGGGCGTATCTGCCGGACCTGAGCCTTTGGTCGCCAATCCCTTGGGCGAGTTCCCTAGAAGCATAGAGGTTTGCCCGTTTGAATTTGCGAATAGTTGCACGCGCTACCCTGGGTAGCCTGCTGGTGGTGATAGCCCTGCTGTGGCTGGCCGACCGCCTCTGGCCCCTGCCGTTGCCCAAGGACGACTTGGCCCGCGTGGTACTGGCGGAGGACGGCACGCCGTTGTGGCGCTTTGCCGATGCCAACGGCGTATGGCGTTACCCGGTGGCGACCGATGAAGTCTCGCCGTATTACCTCGATGCGCTGCTGACCTACGAAGACCGTTGGTTCTACCAGCACCCCGGCGTCAACCCGCTGGCCCTCGTGCGGGCGACCTGGCAGAACCTGACCGGCGCGCGGGTAGTGTCTGGCGGCAGCACCTTGTCGATGCAGGTGGCGCGCCTGCTCGATCCCCATTCGCGCACCCTGCCGGGCAAGTTGCGCCAGCTGTGGCGCACCGCGCAACTGGAGTGGCACCTGTCCAAAGACCAGATACTCAACCTGTACCTCAATCGCGCGCCCTTTGGCGGCACCTTGCAGGGCGTGGCGGCAGCCAGTTGGGCGTATCTGGGCAAGTCGCCGCAACAGCTGACCCGCGCCGAAGCAGCGTTGCTCGCGGTACTGCCCCAGGCGCCGAGCCGTCTGCGCCCGGACCGCCACCCGCAGCGCGCCCAGGAGGCCCGGGACAAAGTGCTGCGGCGCCTGGCCGAGTTCCAGGTGTGGCCGCAATCGGCGGTCGACGAAGCCCTGGAAGAACCCCTGTTGCTGGCGCCGCGCCTGGAGCCCAGCCTGGCGCCGCTGCTGGCGCGCCGCCTGAACCGTCCCGACAGCCCGCCGCTGATTCGCACCACTCTCGACGCGACCCTGCAACGCCGTCTCGAAGACCTGCTGCTGGGTTGGCGCGCGCGGCTGCCGGAGCACACCTCGGCCGCGATCCTGGTGGTCGAAGAAGAAAGCATGGCCGTGCGCGCCTACCTGGGCTCGGTGGATATCAACGATGCGCGGCGCTTTGGCCATGTGGATATGATCAGCGCTCTGCGCTCGCCGGGCTCGACCCTCAAACCCTTCCTGTATGGCATGGCTTTGGACGCGGGGCTGATTCACTCCGAATCGCTGTTGCAGGATGTGCCTCGGCGCTATGGCGATTACCGGCCGGGCAACTTCTCCATGGGCTTTACCGGCGCGGTGCCGGCCAGTACGGCGCTGTCCAGCTCGCTGAACCTGCCGGCGGTGCAACTATTGGAAGCCTATGGGCCCAAGCGCTTTGCTGGCGAAATGCGCATCGGCGGCATGCCCCTGGCGCTGCCGGCGCTGGCCGAGCCGAACCTGGCGTTGATCCTGGGCGGCGCCGGCAGCCGCCTGGAAGACCTGGTCGGTGGCTACAGCGCGTTGGCCCGTGACGGCAAGAGCGCGGCCATCCGTTTGCAGCCCGATGATGTGCTCAAGGAGCGGCCGTTGTTATCGCCGGGTTCGGCGTGGATTGTGCGGCGCATCCTCAGTGGCCAGGCGCGGCCGGACCGTGATCCCCGGGCCGAGCTGGTGCAGCGCCCGGTGTTGGCCTGGAAGACGGGCACCAGCTACGGCTTTCGCGATGCCTGGGCCATTGGCGTCGGGCCGCGCTATTTGATTGGTGTGTGGATCGGCCGCCCGGACGGCACCCCGGTGCCCGGCCAGTTTGGCCTGGCGTCGGCGGCGCCGTTGATGCTGCAAGTGCACGATGTGTTGACCAACCGCGACAGCCAGCGCGGCATTACCGCACCCGTTAAACCCGTGCCGATGAATGTCGGCGTGGCGGCGATCTGTTGGCCCCTGGGCCAGCCCATGAGCCGCAGCGACGCCAATTGCCGGCGCCAGCGGTTTGCCTGGACGCTGGACAACACCACGCCGCCGACCTTGCAGGCCCTGGACCAACCTTTGGGTGTCGGCTTGATGGAAACCGTGTGGGTCAATGCCAAGGGCCTGCGCGTGGCGGCCAGTTGCCCAGGCGCGGTATCGCGGGACATTGCCCTGTGGCCGGCACCGCTGGAACCGTGGTTGCCGAGGATCGAGCGGCGTGACGCACGCATCCCCGCGCCAGACCCGGATTGCCCGCCACCGGCGCTGGCGGCGTCGTCGCCGTTGTCGGTGGTGGGTGTACGTGAGGGCGATCAACTGCGCTTGCCGGCGGGCAGCCAGCAGCAACTGCGCCTGAAGCTCTCGGCCCTGGGCGGCAGTGGGCGGCGCTGGTGGTTCCTCAATGGTGCGCCGCTGGGCGACAGTGCCAACCAGGACAGCATCAATGCCAGCCTGGAGCAGTTGGGGCGCTATCAACTGAGTGTGCTCGATGAGGCGGGGCAGACGGCCAGGGTTGAGTTCAGCGTGGTTGATTAAAATCGCCATCGCAGGCAAGCCGGCTCCCACAGTTTGATTTGTTAACACCGTCCAATGTGGGCGCTGGCTTGCCTGCGATAGCGCCCTGACAAGCACCGCAAATTTATTTGCCATCCCCGCCTTTGAGCCTGAAGCTATACCCCTTCAGGAGCGCCCCATGAATCTCGAACACCTTACCGAACGCATGCATCGCATCCGCGATAACAACGACTGGAAACAATTCCACAGCCCGAAAAACCTGGCCATGGCCGCCAGCGTAGAGATGGCCGAGCTGGTGGAGATTTTCCAGTGGCTGAGCGAAGACCAGTCGCGCCAGTTGCCCGCCGACAAACTCGCCCATGCCGGCCAGGAAGTGGGGGACATCGTGCTCTATCTGCTGCTGCTCTGCGGTGAGCTGGGCCTGGATATGGATCAGGTGGTCAGCGCCAAGCTGGCCGACAACGAGCGGCGGTTTACCCATGAGTGATCGCCATTTCGACCAGTTGGCCACGCGCTTTGCCGAGAAGATCTACGGCGGTGCCAAGGGCGCGATTCGCCTGGCGGTGTTGCAGGCCGACTTGACCGAGGCCCTGCCGGAGCGGCCGTTGCGCGTGCTGGATATCGGCGCCGGCCTGGGCCATATGTCGTTGTGGCTGGCCGAGCGCGGGCATCATGTGACCTTGGCCGAGCCCGCCGAGCCGATGCTCGAAGGCGCCCGCCAGCGGTTCGCCGCAGCGGGGCAGAGTGCAACGTTCATCCAGGCGCCCTGGCAGGACCTGTTGGGTCAGCTCACCGAGCCCTACGACCTGGTGCTGTGCCACGCCGTGCTGGAATGGCTGGCCGAACCCCATGCGATCCTGCCGGTGCTGCACCAGTTGACGGCGCCGGGTGGCTGGTTGTCCCTGGCGTTCTATAACCGTGATGCGCTGATTTACCGCAACTTGCTCAAGGGCCACTTTCGCAAGATGCGCAAAAATGACATGGCCGGCGAAAAACAGAGCCTGACCCCGCAACAGCCCCTGGACCCACGGGAACTGGCGGCGCAACTTGAAGGCCTGTGGCAGGTCGAAAGCCAGAGCGGGGTGCGAGTCTTCCACGACTATATGCCGGTGGAATTCCAGGCCCGCGCCGATTTGCAGGACTTGTTGGAGATGGAACTCGCTCACCGTCGTCACCCAAGCTTTGCCGGACTTGGGCGTTATTTGCACTGGATCTGCCGTCCGGTTTAAGCGGCCCAGTCTGCGGAGATCGAAATGAAGCGCTGTGCATTGATCCTGCTGTGCCTGGGGCTGGGGGCCTGCTCCAGCAACAACCCGTATGTGGCGGCCTCCAAGCCCATGCCGCCGGCGCCTGCCCAGGCGGCCAACACCTTTGATGCCAGCGCCTACCCGGCGCCGGTGCGTGACTACGGTGCCTATCGCAATTGGGCCTGGCGCAACGGCCAGTTGCCGGCCGGCTCGGCCTGGGCAGATCCTGCGCAGATCGCCGAAGCCGTCAGCGGTGCCCTTGACCAGCGTGGCCTGCGACCGGTGCATGACCAGCGCGCGCCGGACTTGCTGGTCAGCGCCGATGTGCATCTGGAAAAACGCCTGCGCCAGGTGCAGGACGATTATGGCTACGGCTACGGTGGCTACAACCGCTATGGCAACGGCTACGGCATGTACAACTCGGTGCCGATCGTGCGCACCTATGAAGTGCAAGTCGTGGTGGTGCGCGTCAACCTGTTCGACGCCCGCACGGGCCAGGCGGTATGGAGCGCTAGCGCCGAAACGGGCAGCCAGGGCAGCCTGAGTGAACGCGGCGATGCCTTGCGCCAGGCTGTGCAGAAGGCCATGACGGCGTATCCTCCCAGTTAACAGCTATTCTCATTTCAGGCTCGGTTTGCCCTTTGGAGAACTACCATGTTGCGTCGTATCGCGTTGCTCGCTTTTGCCGTGCTGCTGGGCGGTTGCCAGACCCATCAGGTCAATCACGATTTTGACGCCAGCCGCGACTTTGCCGCCTACCGCAGCTGGGCCTGGAAAGACCCGGCGTTGCAGTACCGCCCTGACGATCCGCGGATCAAGAGCGACCTGACCGAGCAGCGCATCCGCCAGGCGGTGGCCGATCAGCTCGACCAGCGCGGCTTGCGCCCGGCAGCCCCCGGGGCCAAGGCAGACCTGAACGTGCAGGCCTACCTGATCGTCGAAGACCGCCAGCAGCAAGTCACCACCAACTACGGCGGCGCCTGGGGCGGCCCGTGGAATGGCTACTGGGGCGCACCGATGTACAACGAAACCCGCAACGTCACCTACAAGGTCGCGACCCTCCAGATCGACTTGCTCGACGGCAAGGACGGCAAGCTGGTGTGGCGCGGCAGCGACGAACAGATGATGAGCAACTCGCCCAGCCCCCAGGACCGCAGCGCAGCCATCCGTGCGACAGTGACCAAGGTGCTGTCCAACTACCCGCCACGCTAAGTTGTACTCGGTCCGTGTAGGGCTGCTGCATCACTGCGATGCGGGCGCTGCGGTTTAACAGGTACACCGAGGCGATCCCTTCGCAGCCTCGCCGGGGCTCGACAGCTCCCACATTCGATTTGTGTTTCCAAGACAGATTTGCAGGTGCCGCGGCTCCCCTGTGGGAGCTGTCGAGCCCCGGCGAGGCTGCGATGGGATCGCCTCCTTACACCCGATCCACTGAGGTGCCCGCATCGCACGGCGGCCCGACAAGCCCGCGTCGAGCGCTGTTTATTTCCGTCAGTCGCCAAAGTGGCGACTTGCCAGCGCACCTGCCAAGCCTTGTCTACACTGCTGTTGACTACAGGAGAGTAAGCGCTCGGCAGT
The DNA here is from genome assembly GCF_012985645.1 of Pseudomonas sp. WS 5410. Taxonomy (NCBI): domain Bacteria; kingdom Pseudomonadati; phylum Pseudomonadota; class Gammaproteobacteria; order Pseudomonadales; family Pseudomonadaceae; genus Pseudomonas; species Pseudomonas sp. WS 5410. The sequence goes on from NZ_JAAQWS010000010.1 coordinate 175,611, forward strand.
TCGCCGGCAAAGGAGTGCTCGATGTCTCCCCGACTTCGTTCTGGCCAGCGTGGCGCAATCGGTCTGGTGTTCGCCGGCACCCTGGCCTTGGCCCTGGTGTTTCTGTTGCTGGTGGTCGATAGCGGCCGCCTGTACCTGGAAAAACGCAAGCTGCAGGCCGTCGCCGACACCGCCGCCCTGGAAGCCGCCAATCGTGGCGGGCAGTGTTCAGGCAGCACCACCGCCGTCGATTACGCCAAGCAGAATGCCACCCGGAACGGCTTCACCGTTGTCGCCAACGACAGCAGCCGCGCATTGGCGGTGACGTGTGGGACGTTGCTGACCAATGCGGCCAATATCCGTGTCTTTACTGCAGATGCCACCAAGAATGAAGCCATCCGCGTCGTTGCTACCCGCACGGTGACCACCGGTATCGCCAACGGGGTCTGGAGGTTGTTCAGCGGTACGTATAACGCCAATACGACATTGACCGCGACGGCCGTTGCGGCGCTGGCGACTCCGGTGGCCGCACTCACAATCCGCAGCACGGCAGTCGTTGTCGATACAGCCAACAAGGCTTCCACTCTCAATGCTCTGTTCGGAGGGTTGTTGGGCGGTGGCCTGAACCTGTCGGTGGCCGGGTGGAATGGTTTAGTTAATACCAACATCTCTCTACTGAGTTACCTGGACCGGCTAAAGCTCGACCTGGGCCTGACAGCGGTCGGCTATACAGAAGTTCTTGGCAATACCGTCGGTGTTGGTCAGCTCATTCAAAGTGCAATCAATGTATTGGACCCCACCAATACATTGGCCGCAGATGTGACGATTGTCGGCTTGAACGCGCTCAAGACGGCGGCGGGTGCCACTCAAGTGGTGTTGGGCGATATTCTGCAGATTGCGAGTGGCACGGATGTGGCGTCTCTGGCAGTGAACATGCGGGTGTTTGATCTGATCGAAGGTTTTGTGCAACTGGCCAACAAGAAAAATGGCCTGCTGGCGAGTGTTCCGATCAACGTGCCTGGAGTGGCGCAAATCACTGCGACCGTTCAGGTTTTACAGCCGCCTCAATTATCTGCGGTCGGTAATCCAGCCAAAGCTGTAGCATCGGGGCATAATCCTGAAACCGGTCCGAATCGCATCTATGTGCGCACGTCTCAATTGCGGGTTCTGCTCTCGGTCAACTTGCCCGTAATGAACACAGTCCTGGATCTGGTGAACGGGGTGACTGGATTGGCAGGACCACTGGCAAATACGGTGGGTGCACTGCTACAGCTGAATGTTGTGGGCGCGATCAATGCGCTGACGTGTAGCTTGGGAGCACTGTGTACTTCGCCCAACCTGCAGATTCTGCCTCCGCCTGTCCGTGTGGATATTGCGGTGGAAGCCGCCAGTGCCAGTAGTTGGGTGACAGCCTACAGTTGCGCAAGTCCTACCAATAAAAGCCTGACAACCAGCACCAATACCTCGCTGGTCAATTTGAAACTGGGTCAGGTTGATGGCTTGTCCAGCATTTTCGGCAGCAGTCAAACTCCGCCCCAGATGGTTGTGAAACCATTGAAGGTCGTGGATATCGGTACCGAGTCATGCCGCCGCTTTTTGATATTCAACGACTGCAACGCCCGTGTTCCCTCCGTGGGGGGTGGTATTGGGTTATCTGCCAACATTGATGTGGGTGGGAGTAAAAACCTTGCCCATACATACCTGTCCCCCAATTTGCCGGAAATTTCGCAGCCACCGTTTTATTACGCTTACACCACTAGCAATATCGTCAGCGGGCTCACGGACCCGGCCAAGGGGACGGCAGCAGGTCTTGTTCTAAATATGTACGGCCCACAGCCCGGAAATGAAAACTTACTAGGTAATATCATTGGTGGTCTTGGAACCGTGTTTAACAGCGTAACTTCCCTGTTGATCAATACCATCAAAACCACACTGACACCGTTGCTGGACTCGCTGATCAACACCCTATTACTAGCCTTGGGCGTCGACCTGAACAAAGTGGATGTAGGTGCCAACCTGAGTTGTCAATCAGGCCGCGCCTACCTAGTCATCTAACCCCCCACCCACTACCGGCAACTCCACGCAAAACCGCGCCCCATGTTCACTGTTGGCGACGCTCAGGCGTCCGCCCATGTTTTCCACAATGCCGTAGCTCACCGATAACCCCAGCCCGGTGCCGACGCCAATCGGTTTGGTGGTGAAAAAGGGCTCGAAAATCCGCTCCAGCAGCCGTGCATCAATGCCGCCGCCATTGTCTTCGACCCAGATGTGTACATGGCGGCTGTCGTGTTCGCTATACAGGGCGATCCATGGGCGAAAATCGTGGTTTTTTTCGTGTCGCGCCATCAGCGCATCGCGGGCGTTGACCATCAGGTTGATCAGTACTTGCTCCAGTTGGTCGACATGGCCGTTGACCTGCACCTTGAAGTCCATGGGCGTGATGCGCAGGTCCACACCTTTACCGCGCAGGCCTTCGCCCAGCAGTGATTGCGTACCTTCCACCGCTTGGGCCGGGTCGAAGGGCTGTTGCTCGACCTCCGAGCGGCGGCCGAACACGCGCATGTGGTCCACCACCCTGGCCGCACGCTGGACCTGTGCATCGATGCGCTGGAGTTTTTCCGTCAGGTAGTCGAGTTGTACGTCGCCGTTGCCCAGGCGCTTGAGCACGTTGGCGATGGCCATACGCATGACGTTCAGCGGCTGGTTGATCTCATGGGCCAGGCCGGTGGCCATCTCGCCGAGGGTGGCCATTTTCGCGCTTTGGGTCAGTTGTTGCTGGGAGCGGCGCACTTCGGTGTTGTCGCGGCCCACGGCCTGGATTTCCTGCAACTGGCCGTGCTCGTCGAACACACCACGGTCAGACCAGACCCACCACGCATGTTCGCGTCCCGGCAGTTGCAGGCTGATTTCCGCGGTGCTGACCGGGAATTCCGGGCTCAGTTGGCCGATGCGTTTTACAAAGGCGTTGCGCTGTTCGTCCGATAACCAGTGGCCCAGGTTGATCCCCGGCAATTGGGCTGGCGTGCATTCCAGGTAGTTGGCCAGGGGCGTGTTGCCGAAGGTCAGGGTCAGGTCCGGGCGGTAGCGGCAGATCATCGCCGGCGAGTCTTCGACGAGGAGGCGGTAGCGCTCTTCGCTGTCCTTGATCTGTTGCGCCGCCAGGGTGGCTTCGGTGACGTCCAGCCACAGGCCGACGGCTTCCACCGGCAAGCCCAGGTCGTCGCGCAGCAGCTTGGCTTCGTCCAGCAGCCAGTGGTAGTTGCCCTGGCGATCGCGTACGCGGTAGCGGCTGCGCACGTTGCCTTCGCGTAGCAATTGCCGGGTGCGTTCGAAGTACAGGTCGCGGTCTTCGGGGTGCACCCATTCCACGGAGGTGTCGTGGGTGCATTCGGCTAGGGTCCAGCCCAGCAGCGGTAGCAGGCTGTCGCTGAAAAATGCCGGGTGCAGCGCGCCGTTGACGTAGCGCTGCACGTAGATCACCGCCGGTGAGCTGGCGATCAGGTTGTCCAGGCGGGCATGGGCGGCGGCGGCCTGCAGTTGCTGGTTCTTGATGTCGCTGATATCGAGCATGAAGCCGATCCAGCGCCGCTGCTCGCCGGCGCCCAGCACCTGGCCCTGGACGCGGTACCAGATGGGGTTCTGTTTGGCGTCGCTGCGCAGCAGGCGCACGCTGGCGAGCAAAGGTTTGCCCAGGCTTTGCAGGTCTTGCAGGCGGCTGTTGAGTTCCTGGCGGTCGGCGGGGTGGATCAGTTCCAGCCAGTTGGCCAGCACCTGTTTGGTCGGTGCATCTTCCGGGCTCAGGCTGCGCATCAGTTGGGGGGCCAGCAGGATCTCTTCACCGTTGGCCAGCAGTTCCCACCAGCCGGTGCCGAGCAGGCCTTGCAGGGCTTCCACCCGCTCCAGTTGTTGGTGATGGCGCTGCTCGCGCAGGCGGCTGAGCAAGGGCGCGGCGAGGGCGGCGGTGAGGTTCAGCCAGTCACGCTCGCTGACGTCGGCGTGGCCGCTGTAGAACCCGCACAGCAACCACGCGGCGACCCCCTGGCTATCGCGGTACGGCACCAGCAGGCCCTCGGCATTGCCAAACACGCTGTGCAGGCGCGGGTGCTCGCTGCGGCCCTGAAGGGTTTTCAGGCTTAGCGGGGTGTTGCCGTTGAGGCTGTCCAGGCAGGTGCCCAGGCGCTGCCCAGGCGCCCACAGTTGCGGCGCGTCATGGGCGCTGTAGCTGCTGTAGACCAGCCAGTCCTGATCCTGCTGGTCGAGCAGCACCATCGCCGCGCAAGGGATACGCCAGCGCTGGGTCAGGCTGCGCAGGTGCTCGCTGAACACTTGCGGCAGGCGCGACAGGCTGCACACGCGCAGTTGTTCGCTCATCTGGCTGGCGAGCAGATGGTTCTGCTCGCGCTGCAGGGCCAATTGCCGGCCCCTCAGCAGGTCGCTGATATCCAGCAGGCGCAGGATCCAGCCGTCGCCATCCGGTTCGATCCAGCCACGGGTATGCAGGATGGTCTCGGCGGCGCCCTGGAAATCCAGGTCCAGGCTGTGCCGCTGCCAGTCGGCAGGGGTGCCTTCGATGCTCAGGGCGCCAGGCAGGCACAGCAGGTCGCGCAACAGCGGGTGAGCCTGGGCACTAAGGTGGCGGGCTAACTGTGGGTGCAACGCGCGGCTGATATCCAGCACATGACCATGCTGATCCAGGCGCAGGTGCAAGCCTTGTGCGGGTGGGCTGGCGGGCGTCTCCAGGGCCTGGGCGCTGTTGCGGCCGAGCAGCCTGCCGAAGATTTTGTCACCGGAGTTCAAAATTGCAGGCTCGACTGGGCGTGCAACGTGGTCGGCAGCCGAGGCACCGTGCCAATGCCCGGCAGCACAATAAACGGCAGGACGTTCTTCAGGTTGGCCGAGGGGTAGTTGATCTCGACGGTCAGCACGCCTGCGGTGTAGGTCGGATTGATATGGGCCGTCTGGAACTGGAAGGTCGCTGGAATCCACTGCAATTGGCTTTGCACGGTCTGGGTCGCCCGCAGGATGAGCGCTGCATTGTAGTTGGGGGTGCTGGGGTCCAGTGCCACGCTGCGGCGCACGGCCTCGGCGGTGGCCTGGTTGAACGACTGCAGCAGCAACAGTGGCAGGCTGTAGCTGACCATGGCATAGAACACGGCAAAAAAAATCACGAACACCGCGGCAAATTCGATAGCGACGGCGCCTTTTTGCTTTCTAGGGAGGCTGGTTTTCATCACTGCGACTACCCTGACTGCTACTACCTGCTATCAGCATAGAATCAATCAGCAAAAAGGGACGGTTTTTACGTGATCCAAGGCCTCGTGGTGTTTGTCTGGTTGGTGGTGTGTGCGCAGCAGGATATTCGCCAGCGGCAGATTGCCAATCGCCTGACCCTGGGCGCGCTGCTGCTGGCACTGTTCTATCTGCTGTGGAGCGGCAGCACGTGGCTGGGTACTTCCAGGGCGCAAGGGCTGTGGGCGTTCTGCCTGGCCCTGCTGTTGACCCTGCCCGGCTACGCCCTCGGGCGCCTGGGCGCGGGCGATGTGAAGATGCTGGCGGCGTTGGCGCTGGCGTCGAATTCGACCTACCTGTTGTGGTCTCTGATCGGTGCTGGCGTAGCCAATGTCGCCTGGCTGGTCTATGGGCCGCGGCTGCTGCCCCTTGCCAGTCAAGGTGTTAGAGCGCGCCTGGGTTACCTGGTGGTGGACCCGTCAAAAAAGCTGCCTTTCGCGCCGTTTCTTTTAGTGGGTTTTAGCCTGGCCTGGGCGTGGCTCCATTAGTCGTGGGCGCTCTGTATCGCTATGTACATAGTCGGAAAGTACGTCTACGTTTATTTATACAAGCAAGTAGGAAGGTTCTTCGCAACCGATAGGTCAATCTTTGGCTTGCCAGGCATGGAGTAGCGTGTGGACAAAGTTACATCTGCAGTAAAAGTGCTCGTGGTCGACGATCAGCCGCTGATTGTGGAGGAGCTTTGCGAATTTCTTGAAAGCAGCGGTTATCGCTGTGTCCCTTGTGAGTCCAGCCAGCAGGCCGTGCAACGCTTCAGCGACGATCCGCAGATCGGCCTGGTGCTGTGTGATCTGCATATGCCGGACATGGACGGTATCGAACTGGTGCAGGCCCTGCAGAAAATCGCCGGCAAGCAGCGTGCCTTCGAAGCCATTATGTTGACCGGTCGGGCCGACAAGCAGGACGTGATCAAGGCCTTGCGCGTGGGCATCTCCGATTACTACCAGAAGCCCATCAACCTCAATGAGTTGCTGGAGGGGTTGCAGCGCCAGGAAGCCGCGCTGGAAGAACGCCACAAGAATCTGCATTTGGGGAAGCTGAACCAGAAGCTGCAGTATCTTTCCGAGTCCATCGACGATTTGTACCAGGACCTGGACAAGGTCCGTCGCGGCCCGGCGCCGCAATCCGAGGGTGAGGCGGTAAGCGAGGAGGTCCTGGAAGTGCCGGCGATCTTCAATCAGCTGTCACCCCGGCAACTGGATGTTGCCCGGCTGGTGGGCAAGGGCCAGACCAACTACCAGATTGCCTGCGAGCTGGGTATTACCGAGAACACGGTCAAGCTGTACGTGTCCCAGGTGTTGCGCTTGACCCATATGCACAACCGCACCCAACTGGCGTTGGCACTGTCGCCGAGCAACTCGGCATTGCGCCAGCGGGTGACGGCGCACTGACGCTTTGCGTACAGCCATGTGGGAGCGGGCTTGCCCGCGATAGCGTCGGATCAGCCAGGGCATGTATCGGCTGACACCCGCCATCGCGAGCAAGCCCGCTCCCACATTTCTCCAATGGCTGTGGTTTATTTGCTGCCACCCGAGCTCCCGCCTTCGCTGCCTTCGCCGAACTTTTCGGGGATCGCGTATCTTTTGCTTTCCAGCAAACGCTGCATCGCCAGCTCGCGTTCGGCGGGCGTTGCTCTCTGCACCGTGGGCGAGGCGGCTTGCCCGTTGACTTGCAGCCCCAGCCAGTTTTCCGTTTCCTCCTGGGCCTTGGACGAGGGCCCCGGTTCGATGGCCATTGCCGTCAGGGGCAGGGCCAGCAGCGTCAGGCTGGCGAGGTAATGGAATTTCATCATCGGCTCCTTCAAGCGCTTACTTGATTAGTACGGGCGGTGCATCGCTGGCCGCCGCGACCTGGTCCTTGGCCGCAGGTGTGCCGGCGGCCTTGAGTTTCTCGGCGCGGGCCTGGGCCTCGCTGACCTGCTCGGGGCTCAAGCCCACCTGGCTGGCCAGTTGCGCGGCCTGCCCCCAGTGGTCCTGGTAGATCAACAGCGTCACCAGGTTGACCGCCGCCAATTGGTCGCTTTGCTTGAGCTCCATGGCCGTCATGAACTCAAAACGCGCCTCTTCCAGGCGCCGTTGATTGAGGTAGACCACGCCCAGGTCATTGCGGATTTTCTCGTTGGTGGGCGCCAGTTGCGCCGCCCGCTGCATATGGGCCAGGGCTTGGGCGTTGTCGCCCTGGGTCGCCGCCAATTGCCCCAGGCCGTGTTCCCCTTCGGCGGCCATGCAGGTGCCCAGCAGGCTGCGGTAAAGCGGTTGCGCTTCGCTGCGCCCGAGCAGGCGATAAACCTTGGCCTTGCGCTGGCGCACTTGCGGCAACGAGTCCGGCAGGCTTTGCAGGTTGGCCAGGCTGGCGTGCATCTTCCCTTCGTTGGCCATGTCGTCAGCCAGGTTCAGCGACAGCTCCTGTTCGGCGCTGGGCTTGGCGCAACTGCCCGGGGTCATCAATGCCGACCACGGCGTCTGGCCGTTACTGGCACAACCGCCGAGCATCAGCAGGCTCAGGCCTGCAATCAGTGCTTTCATCGAGTGCTCCTCAAAAGCTGCTCAGGGCCCGGGAGATCGCAATAAACGCCGGCCCCCCCAGCACAATCAATAAAGCGGGAAACAGGAAGACCATCATCACCACCGACATCTTGGCCGACATCTTCGAGATGAATTCCTGCAAACGGGTCAAGCGGCGGTCATCGAGCAGTTGCTTGAGGGCCAGCAGCGACTTCATGGCACCGCCACCCTGCTGGATCAGTTGCTGAAGAATGATGCAGGTGTCGGTGAACTCATCCACGGCCAAGAGCCTGGCGGTCTTGCCCAGTTCCTCGCCCAGTTCCAGGCCCGAGTCGACCCGTGCCAGGATCAAGCGCAATTCCTGGGTCAGGGCGGGCAGCAGGCGCTGCGCTTCAACGCTCAACACACGCAGCGACTGCTCAACCGCCATGCCCGACTCGAACAGAATGCGCAGCAGCGGGATAAAGGTCGACACCTCGCGGGAGATTTGCTGCTGCCGGGCCTTGGCGGCACTGGCGAGGATGCGCTTGGGGATCAGGTAGCCCACGCCCAGGCCGAGCAGGGGGGCGATCCACGGGGAGTCGGCATTGGGAAAGATCAGGCTTTGTCCCACCAGCATCACCCCGGCCAGCAACAGCGGCACGCCAATCTGGCAGGCAGCGAAGATCGAGCGCTGATTGGCTTTGCGCCAGCCCACGCGGTTGAGCAGGAGCTGGGTTTCGTTATCCATGCTCACTGAGCGTTGGGCCAACTGGCTGCTGCCAAACTGGCTGAGCAGGGTGCCGAGACGGTCACCGCGCACCAGTTGGCCTTGCAGGCGTTGGTTGACCAGGCGTTCGCGGCGGCGCTGGTTCAGCAGCTGGCCGGCGATCAGCACGAGCGCAGCCAGAAATAATAAGGCACTGATCAGCAGGACCATCTCAAATACTCCGCAACATGCGCCACATCGTCAGGCAGCCCAGCACCTGCATGCTCAGCGCGGCCAGCAGCATGTAGCGGCCGCTGTCGTCATTCCACATGGTCATCAGGTAGCCGGGGTTGATCAGCATGAAATAGCCCACCATCGCAATCGGCATGCCGGCCAGCACGAACGCGGTGACGCGTGTTTCGCCGGTCATGGCGCGCAATTGCCGGGCGCCTTGTTCTCGCTCGCGAATGACCTTGATCAGGTTCTCCAGCAAGTCGCTGGCGTTGCCGCCATAGCGATGGTTGACCTTGAGTCCCAGGGCGAGCATGCGGAACTCGTCCTGTTCGTAGAATTCGGCGAAATCACTGGCGGCCTCGGGCAGGCTGACCCCCAGTTGCACGTTGCGCTGAATGCGCCCCATGGCGGGCTTCAAGGGCTCCTCGGTACTGTCGATGGCCCCTAGCAAGGCATCGGCCAGGGTGCGCCCGGACTTCAGGCTGCGCACGGTATGGTCGAGCACCTGGGGCAGTTGTTCGATCATCCGCTTCACCCGCCGCCGATAGCGCCAGGCGATGTACAGCCGCAGTATCAGCGGCGGCAACAGAAGCATGGCGAGCAGGCCGACCCAGCTCCATACCAGAAACCCGAGGACTGCGCCCAACACCCAACAGGTCAGCCACAGGCCCAGGCTGTCGGTGGGTTTGCCCAGGCCCGCGCGCAGGAACATGCGCTCCAGGCCGACCCAGCGCCCGCGTTCTTCGGCCAGCAGTGGCTGGCCTGCGGCGAGCCGTTCCAGCACGCGGTCGGTTTCCGCCTGGTGCAGGCCACTGAGGAACAGGTGCAGCGACACGCCAATCAGAATCACGCAACTGAACATCAGGATGGCGCCGGTCATGGTGACGCTCCTATAGCGGCAGGGCGGATTCGCGGCGCAGCTTGTCACCCGCCGGGTTGAGGGCCTCGCGCAGGAAGCCAAAGCCGGTGCGCCGGTCATGACGGAACAGGGTGTTGGTGACATACACGTCATCGCGCACACCCACCACTTCCACCACTTCGCTGACGCAACGCCGGCCATCGGGCAGGCGGGTCAGTTGGATCACCACATCCAGGGCCGCGCAGATCATCTGGCGCAGGGTTTTTTCGGCAACCACGCGACCGGTCAGGCCCACCAGGGTTTCCAGGCGCAACAGGGCGTCCTGGGCATTGTTGGCGTGCACGGTGCTCATGGAGCCGTCGTGGCCGGTGTTCATTGCGGTCATCACATCCAGCACTTCCACGCCACGGATCTCGCCGAGGATGATGCGGTCCGGGCGCATCCGCAGGGCGTTGCGGATCAGGTCGCTGGCCTTCACCTCGCCGTGCCCTTCGGCATTCGGCGGGCGGGTTTCCAGGCGCACCACGTGAGGGTGGCCCAGTTGCAGTTCGGCGACGTCTTCGATGGTCACCAGGCGTTCGTGGGGGTTGATCAACTGGCTGAGAATATTGAGCAAGGTGGTCTTGCCGGTGCCGGTACCGCCGCTGATCAGGATATTGCAGCGCTTGCCCACCGCCTCCTGGAAGAACTCGAAGATCGACTGGTCGATGGTCTGCATCGCCACCAGGTCGCTGCTTTTGAGCATGTCTTTGCGAAACTTTCGAATCGACAGGCACGGCCCGTCCAGGGCAATCGGCGGGATGATCGCATTGACCCGGCTGCCGTCGGGCAGCCGGGCATCGACCATCGGCGATGACTCATCCAGGCGCCGGCCCAGGGGGGCGAGGATGCGTTGCATGACCCGCTCCACATGGTGGGCGTCGATAAAACGCAGGTCGCTCTGGTGCAACAGGCCGTCCCGCTCGACAAACACCCTGTGCGGGCCATTGACCAGAATCTCGGTCACCGACGGGTCACGCAACAGCACTTCCAGCGGGCCGAAGCCGGTCAGTTCATCGACGATTTCTTCGGCCAGGCGCTCCATCTCATAACGGGAAATCGCCAGGTGCATGCGGGTGATGTATTCGGACACCTTGTCGATGACAAATTGCGCCAGGGATTGGCGCGAACCTTCCAGCAGGTTTTTCCCCGACTCTTCGATGGCGTCGATGATGTAGCGGTGCAGCACCAGTTTCAGACCGTCGTGATCCACCGCGCTGTTAAGCCCGCGAGCGGGGGCGCCAAAGAGTTTTTCGCTGTTCATTTGGTCGTCCCCAACAGCCGTTCAAACCAACGGGTGGAGGGTTTTTGCAGGCCTTCGGAACGCTTGGCCAGGCGTTCACCGAGGGTCTTGAGGTTTTGCGTCAGGGGCTCCCTGGGCGCCAGGCTGAATAAGGTTTGCCCCTGGTTCTTGGCGTTCAGGCGCACCTCGGGGCTGAACGGCAAAACCGCGATGGCTTCCAGGGCGAAGCTCTTTTCCAATGTATCAGTATCCGGCGCGGCACCTTTGAGGTAGCGGTCCACCAGCAGCTTGGCATGATCAAGCTTCATGCCTTTTTCCCGCCAATGGTTCAGCACGGCCAGGTTGCGCCGGCAGTCGAGGACGTTCTGGTCGGTACACCACAAAAGCTTGTCGCAGTGGCTGACAAAGGTGCGCAGGGCTTCGCTGTCGCGCTGGCCGGTGAGGTTCACCACGATGTGCTGGAAGTGTTGGCGCAAGGCACTGAGCAGCATGTACAGCTCAGCGGCGCTGGTCATTTCCAGCGGTTCGTCGTTTTCGGTGTAGGCGAGGATGCGCAGGCCGCCTTCGGTGGCGGTGAAGGCGCTGTTGATCAAGGTGGTGTCCAGGCGGCGCAAATGGCGCAGGGCATCGCCAAAGTTGAACGAACTTTCCAGGCCCAGCAGCGCCAGGCTGTCGCCACGGGGCAGGCCCAGGTCCAGCAGCAGGGTCTCTTGCCCGCTCTTCTGCACCACCATCGCCAGGTGGCTGGCCAGCAGCGCGCCGTCGGCATTGCCCTGGGTGCCATACAGCACCGTCAGGCCACCCAGGTGCGCATTGTGGGCGACTGGCGGCAAGCGTTTATTCAAGCGCCGCACCAGGCCGGCGACCTCACTGGAGCGTGAACCGTAGGCGACAAAATCCCGCGCCCCGGCGCGCATCGCGTTGAGCACCAGTTGATTGTCCATGCCGTCGCCGAGGGCGACGATGGCCAGCATCGGCTTGGCTTCCAGCGCGCCCTCAATCAAGGCGCTCTGGGCGACCACATGCTCGCGGTCCAGGCCGACGAACACCAGGTTGGCGAAGGTTACGTCCACCAGGGCCAACAGTTCGTCGAGGCTGCCGCCACCGGCACTGACCACTTGGCCCAGGGGCGCCAGGGCCCCCTGCAGCCATTCCAGGTCGGTGGTGTTGCGGGTAATTGCCAGGAACGTCTGGCTCAGGCTATCGCTCATTGGGAAAGTCCTGTGTGTCGGTCGAAGTTGCCGTTTTCCAGGAAGTACAAGCGATACCAGTTGGGGTCGTAGTTGCGTAGTTTTTCACCGGGCAGGGACGGCAAACGGGCGTTGGCGGCCAGGGGTTGGACCAGGTGCGGGGTGACGATCATCAGCAGCTCTTTTTCCTCGCGGCTGACGTTGCTGTCACGGAAAAACGCGCCAAGGATCGGGATATCGCCCAGGCCAGGAAACTTGCTTATGGTGGAGCGGTTGTTATTGCTGATCAGGCCACTGATCACAAAACTTTCGCCATCGGCCAGGGAGACCGTGGTGTCGGTGCGGCGCACGGTCAGGGCCGGTACCTGGATGCCTTCTAACTCCAAGGCGTTGGTGTAATCCAGCTCGCTGACTTCCGGTGCGACCTTGAGGGAAATCCGCGTGCGGTCGATCACGGTGGGGGTCAGGGTCAGGCGGATACCGAACTCTTTGTACTCGATGGAGATCGTGTCGCTGCCGGCACTCGGCACCGGGATCGGCACTTCGCCGCCGGCAAGAAAGGTCGCGCTGTGCCCGCTCATGGCAACCAGGCTCGGACGTGCCAGGGTATAGGCAAAACCGCTGCGCTCCAGGGCGTTGATCATCGCCGAAAAGCGCCCGCCGCCGATGCCGATGTTAAAGCTTTCGTTGTCCAGCGGCAGGGCCCCCCCGGCTGTGCGCGGGCTGCCGAACAGGAAGTTGCGGGTGCCGCCAAAGATCGACGTACTGGCCTCCTTGAGCTTGGTGCGGCTGACTTCGACAAAGCGGATATCGGTCTGCACCTGGCTCGGCAGGGACGGGTCGTCGGAGGGCGACAGGGCCAGGCTGGTCAGGGTCGAGGTGGCCTTGCCCTTGACGAACACCATGCTCTGGCGCGGCGCGCTGGAGCAGTGGGTCCAGACCATCAGGCTGGTGGCGCCAGAGGCAACGCCGGTGAGCAGGAACGCACGATTCCCGTTGAGGTGCACGTCGGCGATTTTCGGGTCGCCGATGGCCAGGCGGGTAATAGGCACTGGCGATTGCAGGGTTTGTTGCAGGCCTTCACCGACCTCGACCACGGCCGGCAAGGCGCCCAGGTTGCTGCAGCTGTCGGTGGCGGCGAACGCCAGGCCCACAGGCAGGCTGGACAGCATCAGTGCCCAGGCCATTTGAGTGAACGCAGGTGCAAAACGTTGGCGCATTCAAGGCGTCCTTGTTCAATCAGGGATTTTGTTGGGTCGCTTGGTTACCGCGTATGACCTCGATGCCGGAGCGCCGGGGTTCGCTGGCGCCTGCGGCCTGGGCGACTCTTTTCGGCGTACCGAGCATGGCCAGTTGGGTGAACTGGTACAGCTCGCGATTGGCGCTTTGCAGTTTGGCGAAGGCCTCGTTGTCCCCGGCCCAGTACTGGCTCAGCAATTGTTCATCGGCACTGCGCACTGCCAGGCGCAAGGCGCCGACGCTGGTGGCCAGCATCAAGCGGCTCATCAACTGTTGCGGCACCGCCAGCACTACCGTCCGCGGCGGGCCTGCCTGACGTTGTGCCTGGCGGGCTTTTTCTTCATCGGTAGTGGGCGGCGCAACGGCGGGCTTGCCATCGTTGGTGGGGCCCAAGTTATCGCCCACACTGAGCAGGCGCAGGGCTGGCACGATGATCTGCGAGGTGGGCTCCGGATTAGTGCCTTCCGGGCGCAGGAACAGCAGCACATCCACATAATCCCCAGGGCTCAACTGGCCTGCGGCACCGATGACTTCATCGACGGCCACTGCCAGGGCGCGTTCGTCAGTGCGGATCATGCGGGCCAGTGGGCCACCGGCATTGAAGCTCGAATCGTCCAGCCAAGTGCCAGCGCTCAGGGCTCTCAAGGGCGTGCGGCCGATGGCCTGGTCGAGGCTGGTCAAGCTGCCAGCGGGTGCGGTGCGCAGCTTTTCCAGGGTCAGGTCGGTGGCGGTGAGGGCAACATACGGTGGCACATCATGGGCCAGTACCACCACCGATTGGCGGGTCTGGTCTTCGACGGCGGCGACGGTTTTTTCTACAGAAACACCAGAGGGCGCAGGCTCTGCAGCCGGCTCAGGCGGACGACTTAGCACCAGCCCCCAATAGCCTGCAAACAGCGCACCGATTAATAACAACCCGGCCAGGATCATGCTGACACGACTGTTCATGAAGGCTCTCCCTATCCTGTTGCTTGCACTACGGGCCCGTTTTTCCTAACGAGTTGATTTCGCAACCAGGCAGCTATGAACATCTAACGATTTCGCTATTTGACGGTAGCCGAGCTAAGACAAAATGCCATTAGCCACCACGATTTATTTTGGAACCCTCGCGCATTGCCTTAGACGCACAGGTTTATGGCGCCAAAATGGCGGCTAATACTTTGTGATTAATCCGTTCTTACAGTTGTTGAGGTGGGTTTTGTTGACAATGCTCTAGTGGCACGCGGCAATCACCGTGCAGCACTGCGATATCAGCGCAAGCAAGCGCAAAGGAGAAGTCATATGTTCCTTACCTTCATGATGAAACTCTACGTTCAACTCCAACTGTTCTTTCATCGCAAAGAGGGGGCGACGGCGATTGAGTACGTGATTCTTGTCGCGGTTATTGCGCTGGTCGTGCTGGCGGCCGGGCAACTGCTTGGGCCTCAGATCGCGGACATGTTCGAAAGAATCGGGGATGCCTTGAGCTGATTGGCAATAGAGCCTTGAGCAAGCCCATCAGTGATTGTCTTGGAAGGTATTGCTCATGAACGCTGTTGTTGCGAGCCGCCAGCAGATCCTGTTGGTGGATGACGAAGAAGAGGCCCTCGTTGAACTGGCGGAATCGCTGGGAGACGAGGGCTTCGTTTGTTTCTGCGCCAACTCCGTTACGGACGCATTGCAGGAACTGACACTGCATCCTGATATTGCGCTGGTCATTACCGACCTGCGCATGCCTGAAGAAAGCGGCATTTCCCTGATCA
Organism: Pseudomonas sp. WS 5410; assembly: GCF_012985645.1. NCBI lineage: Bacteria > Pseudomonadati > Pseudomonadota > Gammaproteobacteria > Pseudomonadales > Pseudomonadaceae > Pseudomonas > Pseudomonas sp. WS 5410. Next base: position 190,617 of record NZ_JAAQWS010000010.1, read on the forward strand.
AGCGCTTGCGTGAGCACACCTCACGCCAGCACTTGCCCGTGATTGTCATGTCCGGTCATGCCGAAATGGATGATGTCAGTGACATGTTGCGGTTGCAGGTCCTGGACCTGTTTCGCAAACCGATCTATCTGGTTCGGTTGATCGACACTCTGAACAATCTGTTTCCCCGGGCGTAGGGAACAGTTGGCCTGTCCGTAGCGCCCTGCTGAGGAGATGCCCTATGTTGCCTGCCCTGCTGCTGAGGATGTATGCGTGGTCGATGCTGTTCTGGCGCCGGCGGGACGGTGCGACGGCTATCGAGTATGTGATTTTGATTGTGGTGATTGCGTTGGTGGTGTTGGCGGCTGGGAGGTTGTTGGGGCCGCAGATTGAGGCGTTTTTTGGCAAGGTGGGGGATGCGTTGACCTGAGTGCGATGGCCATAGGTATCTACACTGGGTTTGTGTACATATCCGTTGCTGCGGTCACGGCGGCTATTGGTTCCGCCCTTACGGCGGGTCACTTTCTAAGAGCGCGAAAGTAACCAAAGCGCTTTTGCCCCACCACTCGGTGCCTCGCCTAGGCTCGGCATGCCCGCAGTCAGGCATTGCTCCGTGGGCCCGCCGCGATCGGCCATCCATGGCCGTGTCGCGGCTACCCCGGCATCCATGCCGGGGTGCCCACTGCGCAATACCTGCCTGCGGCCAGCGTGGTTTAACGGGGCGCCTGAGATCAAGATCAAAAGCCAGATCAAAAGCAGAGCCACAACAACAGAGTCAGAGGGCGAAGCTGCGTTCCCTGTGGGAGCTGGCTTTTCGGGTCGCTACATCGCCGGCAAGCCGGTTCCTATAGCTGATAGCTAAAACTCAATGTGTAGCGCGGCCGCCGGTTAAAGCTATCCAATGCCATATCGGACATCGGCTTGGCCGCCTCCAGCGCTATGTTGTAGTACTTGGCATCGCCAAAGCGCACGCCAACGGCGGCGGATGACATGTCGCTGTCCTTGACCGGCAGGTTGTTGAACCAGGCCTTGGCGCGGTCGAGCACGACGTAGGGCTGCACGATTCTTACCCAATCGCCGGCGCGGTTGTAGCTGTAGTTCACCTCGTAGGCCACCCCCCAGCCCTTGTCGCCCGAGCCCTGGTCATCCGGGTAGCCTCGGCCGAAATTTTGCCCACCGAACACCGCACGTTCGCTGTCGGGCAAGGTGTCGTCGCTCCAGTACAGCGCTGCCGAGAGCACGCCTTGCCAGTTGTCGAAGAACTTGTCGCTCTGCACCCCGGACAGGCGCAGGCGGAAGAAGTCCAGGTCCGACTTTGTCCCCTCCAGGTCACTGCGCGTGTGGGCTCCCAGGCCGTCGATGCCCTGGTACAGGCCGGCGCTGAGGATGCGCAGTTGGCGATTGTCGGCCTTGCGCCAATCCCCTTCAAAGGCCAGCGCACGCAAGTCGGTTTCTACGTCAAAGCGTTGCGGGTAACCCACCAGTTGATAGCGAGTCTTGTCGTTCACCCCGTAGAAGCGGGTGCCGAGGGTCAGGGACTCGCTGGGCGAGGCGATCAGTGGGTGGCTCAGGCCGATGGAGAAGCGGTCGTTCTCGCGGTGCGGCTTGAGCGAGAAGCCGCCGTCCAGGCGGATATGGGTGCTAGGGTCGCTGCGATAGCGTGCGCCATACAGGCTCAGTTGTGTGCCTTCGGCGTTGATGAATTGGCTGTAGTCGAGCCGGTAGTAATGCTCTTTGTCTTCACCCGGCGGGAACAGGCCGCTGAGGCTCACTTGTTCGCCCATTGCCGTGTGGGAATTGCTGGTGCCGGCGATCAAGGCTTGCAGGCCGCCACGGCTGTCGTCGGTCATGCTCATGCTGCTGGTAAAGGGTTTGCGGCTGGCCTGGATGTTCATATGCGCGGCACCATCGGTGGTGCCCGGTGGCGGTACTTGCGCTTGCAGCGTGACGCCCGGAATGCGCCCCATCAAGGTGGTATAGCGCTCAAAGGTCTTACGGGTCAGCGGGCGTTCGGCCTGGAGTTTTTGCGCCAGTTTGTCGACGTAGGCCGAGACCGAACCAATGTCGCCTTGTACCTGGTAGTCCTTGATATAGCCCTCGACCAGCACCACGCGCACCAGGCCCTGTTCGAAGCGCTGGTCGGGCAGGAACGCGTAGGACAACAAGTAGCCATCCTGCTGGTAGCGGCGGGTGATGCTGCGGGTCGCTTCGATCAGTTGCGCGAGGTTGGTTTCACGGCCAATCAACGGCTCGAACACCTGTGCAACGTCCTTGAGCGGGTACACCGTGCCGCCTTCGATCTGCAGCTTGCGGATGGTGACTTTGGTGTCCATCAGTAGCGGTTGCGCTTGTGCGGCCGGGGTCTCGGGTAGCTGGGTCTGCGGCGTCACTGGGCGGTAGGCGTCGGCCGGCAGGTTGGGAACCGGGAGATTGCGAATGGTGTCGTTGCTGTTGAGGAAGCTGGGTAGGGTCTCGGCGTGGACGTAGGCGCTGAGGGTGAGCAATAACAACGGGGTCAAGGCGCGCATAGGACACTCCATGGTCAAAACTGCAGCGGCATTTCGCAGGTTCCCACCGGGCTCTTGGACGCGGTTGGGAGTCCAATAAAAAAGACGAGAGACCCATTGGAATCTCTCGTCTCAACCAAGCGTAGGCGCTGTAGGGGAGGCCGTCTAATGGCCAGGTGCAATTCTTCTATTTGCCGGTCAGGCCCTTGAGCAGGCCGCCTACGCCGGTGTTTGCAGTGGCCGATCCAGACGCCGTGGCGTTGGCGTTGATGTTCAGGCCGCCGAGCAGGCCACCGCCACTGCCGCTGGTGCCGCCGGTGACCAGGCCACCCACTGAGGAGACCACTCCACCGACTGCGTTGACGGTCTGACCCACGGTGTTGGTGATCGGGTTGGCATTGGCTGCGGTGATGTTGCCGCCGAGGCCGCTGACTGCGCCGCTTACTTGAGTCACCAGGCCATTGACCGGTGCACCGATGCCGGTAGTGGTACCGATGTTTTGGGTCAGGCTGCTGATACCTGAAGTCACAGGGTTCAGCGCCGCGCCCACATTGTTCGCAAGACCTGCGACCGGTGCGGTTGCCGCCGTGTTGGCGACGCCGTTGCCACCGATCACTGTGCCGAGCGAAGCCACCGTATTGCCCAATGCGCCACCTGCCACACCGCCCGCGCTGACGGTACCGTTGGTGTTGCCCGCATTCAGGCCGTTACCGACGTTGGCCACCAGGCCGCCCACCAGTTCAGGCAGACCGGAGGCTGGGGCGCTGCCACTGCCGGTTCCGGCAGACGGTGCGACATAACCACCTGCAGTGCCTGCTACCGCACCGACACCGCCGAGTACCGTGCCCAGGGCACCGGTCACCGGGTTGCCTGTGCCACCTGCGCCTGCCACCTGGGTGCCGAGGCCGGTGGCGGTAGAACCGACTTTATCCAGCAGGCCGTTGACCGGGTTGCCCAGGCCAGTGGCTTTGCCCAGATTGCCCGTGGTGTTTTCCACCAGCGAGACCACAGGCACCAGCACTTTGCCGCCCAGGGTGTTGGTGACCGATCCCAGGGGACCGGTGGTGCTGGCAGTGCTCAAGGTATCGCCGAGCATGGTGACCGCCTGGCCGACTTTATCCACTAGGCCACCGGCGGCCCCACCGACGCCGCCAGTAAGGCCGCCGACTACTGGGATACCGCCCAAGGTGGTCGACAGGGTTTTACCGGTGTTCGAAACCCCGGTGCCCAGGTCGGCAACGCCGTTGGCCACGCCGGCCACGGTAACGCCCAGGGAGTTGCTGTTAGTGCCCAGGGAACCCAGGCCATCGCCGACGCCAGTGCCGATGCTGCCGACTGCGGTGCCCACGCTGGTCACCAGGCCACCTGCCGTAGTGCCGACTACTGGAACGCCGCCAACGGTTGTGCCGATGCCACCAATGGCTGTGCCGACATTGCCGAGCGTGTCGCCCAGGTTGGCTGCAATCTGCCCAGTGACCAAGGGGCTGGTGGTCGAGCCAGTGCCGCCGCCAGTACCGCCACCTGTGCCGCCGCCAGTGCCGCCGCCGGTACCGCCACCAGTGCCGCCGCCAGTGCCACCGCCGGTACCGCCACCTGTGCCGCCGCCAGTGCCACCGCCGGTACCGCCACCAGTGCCGCCGCCAGTGCCACCACCGGTACCGCCACCAGTGCCGCCGCCAGTGCCACCGCCGGTACCGCCACCAGTGCCGCCGCCAGTGCCACCACCATCACCACCGCCGGTACCGGCACCGGCATCCGGGGAGGAGGATGCGACGCTGCTCTTATGACCGCCACCACCACTGCTGCAGCCTCCCAGGCTCATCGCCAGAATAAGGGCCAATGCAGTACTTGCCTTCCACAACACGACTTGAGTTTTCATGATGAGTTCCTTAGCACCTGGTACAGCCTTTGTTGGTTTCGCTAGTCCGCCCGTTCTTCAGCGAGCAATACATGCGTCCGTTGTGGCTATAACAGTCCTCGGTACTCTTTGTCGCAACGCTCAACTTGGTATTAACGATTTATATACAGGCAGGTTTATTCGTCTTGGTGACTAATACCAAAGGTATATAAGACGGCTTTTTGTTTGGGGTGATGTGTTTTAAATCAATGGCTTAAATAAGCTTGCGGGCTACCAATGACCCGCTATAACTTAGGGTGTATATATACAATTAATCAGCAAATTACCCCGGTTTCAGGCAATCAGCTGCCAATTCCCGAGCATATGTTCGATGTCGCCATCGCCCTTGAGTTGCAACTCGCCGCCGGAGCCGGGGGCACTGCTTAACAAGATGACCTGTCCAGGCAGCCGCACAGGTTTCTTGAACTCAACGTAGATCTCGATATTCGCCGCCGGCAGATGTTCATGCAGGGCCGCGACGGTGCGCGCCTTGTTCCACAGCCCATGGGCGATCGCCTGGGGGAAGCCGAACAGCTTGGCAGTGAGGGCGCTCAAGTGGATCGGGTTGTAGTCGCCGGATACTCGGGCGTACCGCCGACCGATGTCGGACGGCGCCTGCCAGCGGGTCAGTTCGCTGACGGTATTAGTTGTTGGCAGGGATTGCTCCGGCGTCTCCCCCTCGAGTTTCACCCCACGACAGAGCATTCGACTTTCGCCTTCCCACAGCAAGCCCAGGGAATCCTCGACGGTGGTGATCAAGTCAAAGGTCGCACCCTTGGCATGGGGTTGCAGGTTGCGCGTATGCACACTGACCCGCACCTCGCTGACCCCGCCCATGGGGCGGAGTACGCGGATACGGTTGCTCAGATGCACCAGCCCCAACAGTGGGAAAGGAAATTCCCGGGCTGTCAGCAACTGCAACTGCAGGCCGAACGCCAGGATGTGCGGATAGGTCGCCGGCAGCATTGGGCTGTCGGCAAACCCGCAGACCTTGCGATAGGCCGCCACTGCCTCGGGATTGACCTGCACCCGGCAGTGCAGCCCAAAGTCGGGCAGGGTGGTACCGGTGATTTTGCGCTTGAGTGCGGCGCGCCAGTACAACGGTGGCAGCGCCGGGCTGCTGGGTAATGTGTGCCACAGCATCGTTATGCTCCCAGCAGGCTTTGCCCGCACACCCGCAACGCCTGACCACTGACCGCCCCCGAGCCTGGCTGGCCTAGCCAGGCCACTGCTTCGGCAACGTCCTGCGGCAGGCCGCCCTGGCCCAGGGAGCTCATGCGTCGCCCGGCTTCACGCAAGGCGAAGGGAATATGCGCAGTCATCTGGGTCTCGATAAAGCCCGGTGCCACCGCGTTGATGCTGATGCCGCGTTGCGCCAGCAACGGCGCCCAGGCTTGGGCCAGGCCGATCAGCCCGGCCTTGCTCGCGGCGTAGTTGGTTTGCCCGCGATTGCCAGCGATGCCGCTGATGGACGCGAGCAATACCACGCGGCCATTGTCGTGCAGGGTGCCGCTGTCGAGCAGGGCCTTGGTCAACACTTGCGGGGCGTTGAGATTGACCGCCAGCACCGCGTCCCAGTATTCCGGGGTCATATTGGCCAGGGTCTTGTCGCGGGTGATGCCAGCGTTGTGCACCACAATGTCGATGCCGTCCGGCAATTGCTCGATCAATTGCGTGGCCGCGTCATCGGCGCAGATATCCAAGGCAATGCCACGCCCGCCCAACCGTGCGGCGAGGGCGTCGAGATCGGCCTTGGCTTGCGGCACATCCAGCAACACAATTTCGGCACCGTCGCGCGCCAGGGTTTCGGCAATCGACGCGCCGATGCCACGGGCAGCTCCGGTCACCAGGGCCTTGCGCCCGGCCAGCGGGCGCGTCCAGTCGTGCACCTGGGTCGGGCAGGCGCTCAGGCGCAGCACTTGGCCGCTGATATAGGCACTTTTCGGCGAGAGGAAAAACCGCAGCGCACCTTCCAACTGATCCTCGGCGCCTTCTGCGACATACAGCAGTTGCAGGGTGCCGCCGTTGCGCAGCTCCTTGGCCAGGGACCGGCTGAAGCCTTCGAGGGCGCGCTGGGCGCTGGCGGCAAACGGCTCGTCGAGGCTTTCCGGGGCGCGGCCGAGAATCACCAAGTGTGCGCTGTGGTCGAGATTTTTCAGCAGCGGCTGAAAGAATTCGCGCAGTTGCTTGAGTTGGTCGGTGTGCTGCAAGTGGCTGGCGTCGAACAGCACCGCCTTGAGCTTGGGGCCATGCCCGGGAATCCACGGCGTGGCCTGCAACGGTTCGGGGCCGTAGCTGTAGATGGCCTCGGTGAGTTTATTGGCAAACCCCTGAACCTGGGCCGCGAGCGGGCCGCCGCCCAACAGCAGGGCGCCGTCCACCGGACGCAGGCGCCCGGCTTGCCAGCGCTCCAGGCGTACCGGGGACGGCAGGCCAATGGCCGAGACCAGGCGGTGGCCGAGGCTTGAGTTGGCGAAGTCGATATAACGGTCAGACATGGAACGCTCTCCGGCTGCTGGGGTTCAAAGGGTGGACCATCAATCGGTGACAGTCGTTCCTAGTCTAGGCTCAGGATTGCACCTACCACCTTCAGGGAGCTTTACATGACTCAGTTGCGCCGCGTCGCGATCATTGGCGGTAATCGTATCCCCTTCGCTCGTTCCAATGGCCCCTACGCCACAGCGAGTAACCAGGCCATGTTGACCGCCGCCCTGGAAGGTTTGATCGAGCGCTACAACCTGCACGGTCTGCGCATGGGCGAGGTAGCCGCAGGTGCAGTGCTCAAGCACTCGCGGGATTTCAACCTGACCCGCGAATGCGTGCTGGGCTCGCGCCTGTCGCCACAAACCCCGGCCTATGACATTCAACAGGCCTGTGGCACCGGGCTGGAAGCGGCGCTGCTGGTGGCCAACAAGATTGCCCTGGGGCAGATCGAATGCGGGATTGCCGGCGGCGTCGACACCACCTCCGACGCGCCCATTGGCGTCAATGAGGGGTTGCGCAAGATCCTGCTGCAAGCCAACCGCAGCAAATCCATGGCGGATAAATTAAAAGTCTTGTTACAACTTCGTCCGCAACACCTCAAGCCGGAACTGCCGCGCAATGGCGAGCCGCGTACCGGCCTGTCCATGGGCCAGCACTGCGAGTTGATGGCGCAGACCTGGCAGATTCCCCGCGCCGAACAGGACCAACTGGCCCTGGAAAGCCACCAGAAGATGGCCGCGTCCTACGCCGAGGGCTGGCACAACGATTTGCTCACGCCGTTTCTCGGCCTGACCCGCGACAATAACCTGCGCCCGGACCTGACCCTGGAAAAACTCGCCAGCCTCAAACCGGCTTTTGAACGCAGCGAAAAGGGTACCCTCACCGCCGGCAACTCCACCCCCCTGACCGATGGCGCGTCCCTGGCGTTGTTGGGCAGCGAAGCCTGGGCCAAGGAACGCGGCCTGCCGATCCTCGCCTACCTGCGCGATGGCGAGGCGGCGGCGGTGGATTTCGTCAACGGCGCCGAAGGGCTGTTGATGGCGCCGGTGTATGCCGTGCCACGCCTGCTGGCGAGAAATGGCCTGACACTGCAGGATTTTGATTACTACGAAATTCACGAGGCCTTCGCCGCCCAGGTGTTGTGCACGCTCAAGGCCTGGGAAGATGCCGATTACTGCAAGACCCGCCTGGGCCTGGACGCGCCGTTGGGCGCCATCGACCGCAGCCGCCTTAACGTCAAGGGCAGCTCCCTGGCGGCCGGGCACCCGTTTGCCGCCACCGGTGGGCGTATCGTCGCCAACCTGGCCAAGCTGCTGGATGCGGCGGGCAAGGGGCGCGGGCTGATCTCGATCTGCGCGGCGGGCGGGCAGGGTGTGACAGCGATCATTGAGCGCTGATCTCGGCTATCATCCGAACGCCTTGGGCAATAACGGCTTTGTCGGATTAATCTGGCATATTGGATGCATTCTTTAGCAGATCAAAGCTCGTTACCCTCTCCCCGCTGTGCGAGGATTGCCGTATAACGAGTGCCATACGCGTGTTTGGTAATAAAGGACCCACAATAAAAGCTGATGAAGACTCCTAAACGCATTGAACCCCTGATCGAGGACGGTCTGGTCGACGAAGTGCTGCGCCCACTTATGAGTGGTAAAGAAGCAGCTGTTTATGTGGTGCGCTGCGGCAACGAGTTACGTTGCGCCAAGGTCTACAAGGAGGCGAATAAACGAAGTTTTCGTCAGGCGGCCGAATACCAGGAAGGCCGCAAGGTCCGTAACAGCCGACAGGCCCGGGCCATGGCCAAGGGCTCCAAGTTCGGCAAGAAAGAAACCGAAGACGCGTGGCAGAACGCCGAAGTAGCGGCGCTGTTTCGCCTGGCCGGTGCGGGCGTTCGTGTGCCCCAGCCCTACGACTTCCTCGAAGGCGTGTTGCTGATGGAGCTGGTGGCCGATGAATACGGTGACGCGGCGCCACGTCTGAACGACGTGGTCCTGGAACCGGATCAGGCCCGTGAGTATCACGCCTTCCTGATCTCGCAGATCGTGCTGATGCTGTGTACCGGCCTGGTGCACGGTGACCTTTCGGAGTTCAACGTGCTGTTGACGCCGACCGGCCCCGTCATTATCGACCTGCCGCAAGCGGTGGATGCGGCGGGTAACAACCACGCATTCACCATGCTGGAGCGGGACGTGGGCAACATGGCGTCGTATTTCGGGCGCTTTGCCCCGGAATTGAAGACCACCAAGTACGCCAAGGAAATGTGGGCGCTGTACGAAGCCGGCACCTTGCACCCGGCCAGCGTGCTGACCGGCGAGTTCGACGAGCCGGAAGAGTTGGCGGATGTGGGCGGCGTGATGCGCGAGATCGAAGCGGCACGGCTCGACGAAGAGCGGCGCCAGGCGATCCGTGCGGCGGATGATGCGCCACCGGGCAAACCGGCGGAAGAACCGCCACCGCCTTGGATGCAGTGATCTTCAGGTCACTGGCAATGTAAATGTGGGAGCTGGCTCCCACATTGGGTTTTGTGGGCGGTCAGTGATACCCCGTCACTTGCAACAACCGCCCGCTGCCAACTCCTTGAGAATCGGGCAGTCCGGCCGGTGATCGCCCTGGCAGTGCTCCATCAGGTCCTGCAATGTATCGCGCAGCTGCCCCAACTCGCGGATCTTGTGGTTCAACTCTTCGATATGCTGGCGAGCCAACGCCTTGACGTCGGCACTGGCCCGTTGCCGGTCCTGCCACAGTTCCAGCAACTTGCCGACCTCCTCCAGGGAAAACCCCAGATCCCTCGAACGCTTGATGAATGCCAGGGTGTGCAGGTCGTCGTGGCCATATAGGCGATAGCCGCTGTCGCTGCGATTGGCCGGTTTAAGCAGGTTGATGGATTCGTAATAGCGAATCATCTTGGCGCTCAAGCCGCTTTGCCGGGCTGCCAGACCGATGTTCATGGGCGGTGATCCTCCAGATCCTTGGGTTTCCAGGTTTCAACAGCAGCGCATTGCTCACCATGTCCGCGCTGGACAGGGTCCGTAGCGGGTCGAGCAGGCCGAACCAGTTGGACACAACAGCCCGAATGGATGCTGCCCAATTTTGCGCAGATCTCGCGCCGGCGGTTGCGCTTTGCGGCAGTCTTCCGGGAAATGTTAGCGGTAGGATCAACCTTGACCTTAGGGGAAGGTCAAGCTCCATTGTTTGCCTGCCGTGGATTAATAGCCCAGCTTTGCCGCCTTGAGGTACATGCCGTCCGCACCCTGGGCAATGCGCAGTTTTCGCACATCGCCGGCCTTCAACTCGATGTGTTGTGCTTTGGGCGCCAGCAATCCTGGCAGGCAGCCTGGGGCTTGGCCTGGCAGTAGCTTGAGGCGCAGTGAGACCGGGCCTGCGGGGAAGTTGAACGAGGTGGATTGCTCCTGGAACAGCCGTCCGGCCAACTGGTCATTGACGTACAGGCCAATCTCGCAATTGGTGGGGACTTCCAGGCGCTCCCTGGAAATGATCAGCACCGCATAATCCTCGGCCGCGCTGGCCTGGGAGGCGGCGGCGAACAGGCTCAACAGGCTCACAAGGCCAAAAAGCGACCAGCGCATGGTGAATTCTCCGGGTTTCAAATCGTGGATGGTTGCAGCTTGGCCGACGCCGCCAGGGAATACCAGCCCGGCTGTTGTTTTCGGCGCTTGACCTTGCCATCGTGGCAAGGATGAAACTGGGTGCAACCTCACTTAAGGAGTCATGTCATGCAAATATTCAGCGTTGAAGGAATGACCTGCGGCCACTGCGTTCGTGCCGTTACCCAAGCCGTTCAGGCCCTGGACCCGGCAGCCAGTGTGAAGGTCGATCTGGGCGCCAAGGAAGTGGGGGTGGAAAGTCGTTTGTTGCCGGAAGAAGTGATCCGCGTGATTACCGATGAAGGCTACAGCGCCAAGCTCGCCTGATTATTTAATAGTTAGCGAGCTATCGTAATGTTCAAGGCATCCAAGCGCGGCTAGACTGTCGGGCTGCCGACTCTTTTGGGTGCCTGATGAACCTTCGCATACTCCTCATTCTGGGGGCCTTGAGCGCATTTGCGCCGCTGGCCATCGACTTTTATCTGCCGGGCTTCCCGGCCATGGCGGTGGCGTTCGGCACCGACGAAAAACATATCCAGTTGACCCTGGCGGTGTACTTCACCGGGCTTGCGGTCGGTCAATTGATCTATGGGCCGCTGGCGGATCGTTTTGGCCGGCGCGTCCCGCTATTGAGTGGTGTCACCCTGTTCACCTTGGCCTCCCTGGCGTGCGCCTATGCGCCGTCCCTGGAGTGGCTGATCGGTGCGCGCTTCGTCCAGGCCCTGGGCGGGTGTGCGGGCATGGTGATTTCCCGGGCGGTGGTCAGCGACAAGTGCGACGCGGTGGGTTCGGCCAAGGTCTTTTCGCAGTTGATGCTGGTGGTCGGGCTGGCGCCGATCCTGGCGCCGATGCTCGGTGGGGTGATGGTCAGCCTGTGGGGCTGGCAGTCGATCTTCCTGGCGTTGACCCTGTTCAGCGTCGGTGCGGGTGTGGCAGTGGCTGTCGGTCTGCCGGAGAGTTTTCCGGCCCATCAACCTCGGCAGCCGCTGTCCGGAGCGTTGCGCCAGTACGGGCGCCTGCTGGCCGACCGCGTATACCTGGGGTATGCCGTGACCGGCGGCATCGCGATTGGCGGGATGTTTGCCTACATTGCCGGTTCGCCTTTCGTCTTTATCAAGCTGTACGGCGTGCCGGCTGAGCATTATGGCTGGCTGTTCGGCACCAATGCCGCGGGCTTTATCCTGGTGGCGCAGGTCAATGCGCGGCTGCTGTCCAAGCGCGGGCCGGCCTTTCTCCTGACCCGTACGGTATGGGTTTACCTCGCGGCAGCGCTGGCATTGCTGGCCGTCAGTGCCTTGCATACCGAAGCACTGTGGCCGCTGCTGGTGCCGCTGTTCCTGTGTATCGCCAGCCTGGGCTGCATCATGCCCAATACCTCGGCGTGCGCCATGAACGGCCAGGGCGCGCGGGCCGGCAGCGCCTCGGCACTGCTGGGCTGTATCCAGTTTGGTGTGGCGGCGGGTGCGGCATCGTTGGTCGGCGCATTGCACGACGGCACGGCCATGCCGATGTCGATCGTCATCAGCCTGTGCGGGGTGTTGGCGGTAGTGGTGGCCATGTGGACCCAGCGCCTGCAGCGGCAGCGAGCCTTGCAAGCGCAGGTCTGACAGTCTTTTCAGCCCGTAGCGCGCTGCTGGTTTTCGGGAAACCGGTGGGGCGCCTGGATCCGGTTTTGCAGGGTGTTGGCGAAGGCGCGGGCCTCGGCTTCACTGCGGAAGGTAAAGGCGTCCTGGTCCAGGCGGACCTGCCATTTGTTGCCTTGGGATTTTGCTAACGCTTTTATCAGGATCTTCATTGCTGACTTCCTCACGTAAAAGATTGCGTGGCAAAGGCGGCCAATATAAACCCGAAGACGCTCAAAAATATGACAAGGATCAAGTGTCTGACTAGCGGTGCCGTCCGTTGCCCACAGGTGGAACGGACGACACTGACAGAGCCCGCTTCTTAGAAGCCTTCCAGCACAATCTTGCCCTTTGCCTTGCCGCTTTCCAGCAAAGCATGGGCGCGGCGCAGGTTCTCTGCGTTGATCACGCCGAAGTGCTCGCCCACCGTGGTTTTCAGGGTGCCGGCATCGATCAGCTCGGCCACTCGATTGAGCAGGTTGTGTTGCTCGATCATGTCGGCAGTCTCGAACATCGAGCGGGTGTACATGAATTCCCAGTGCAGCGACAGGCTCTTGCGCTTGAGCTTGAGCACATCCAGCGACTTGGGGTCATCAATCAGTGCCAGTTTGCCTTGGGGCGCGAGCGCTTCGACCAACTGGTCCAGGTGCTGGTCGGTTTGGGTCAGGCTGGCGACGTGGGTCACCTGTGGGTGGCCTACGCGCTTGAGCTCTTCGCTCAGTGGCTGGCTGTGGTCGACTACCAGGTCAGCGCCCAGGTCCTTGGCCCAGGCCTGGGTTTGCGGGCGCGAGGCGCTGCCGATCACCTTGAGTGCGGTGAGTTGCGCCGCCAATTGGGTGAGGATCGAACCTACGCCACCGGCAGCGCCGACAATCAGCAGGCTCTGGCCTTGATCGGTCTTGCCTTCAGGCACTTGCAAGCGCTCGAACAGCAGTTCCCAGGCGGTGATGGCAGTCAGCGGCAGGGCTGCGGCTTCGGCAAACCCCAGGCTCTTGGGCATATGGCCGACGATGCGCTCATCGACGGTGTGCAGTTCGCTGTTGCCACCCGGGCGGGTCAGGGAGCCCGCATAAAACACTTTGTCGCCGGCCTTGAACAGCGTCACTTCACTGCCCACGGCCTTGACCACACCGGCCACGTCCCAGCCCAGCACTTTGGCCGCGCCGTTTTCCGGGGTGACGTTCTGGCGGATCTTGGTATCCACCGGGTTGACCGAGATGGCTTTGACTTCTACCAGCAGGTCGCGCGGACCGGCCACCGGCTCAGGCAACTGGATATCCTGCAGGGACTTTGGGTCGTTGATCGGCAATGCGGCGTAGTAGGCGATGGCTTTCATGGCAAGTTCCAGGAAGGGCGGAATGGGATGGTTAGATCATTAGCTATTTCTCTTGCAGATAAAACCCGCTAAAAGAGCAGTCTCTTTCAATGGTTTTTTGATAATCCCTCGGGGCGGTGGTCATGCTGCGTTTTGATGATTTGCAGTTGTTCGTACGTGCGGCGGATTTGGGGAGTTTGTCGGCCGCCGCACGGGTCATGGATATGTCGGCGGCGGTGGCCAGCGCAGCGTTGAAACGCATTGAGCAACAATTGGGCGCGCGCTTGCTGGCACGTTCTACTCGCAGCCTGCGCCTGACTGCCGAGGGCGAGGGTTTCTTGCAATACGCCCGCGGTGCCTTGAGCCAACTGGATGAAGGCCGGCGCCTGCTGGCCAGCAGCCAGGACCATGTCAGTGGTGTTTTGCAACTGTCGGCGCCTTCGGACTTCGGCCGCAACCTGCTGTTGCCGTGGCTGGACGAATTTCAGCGCGAGCACCCGCAATTAAGTGTGCGCCTGCTACTGGGCGACCGGATAGCCGACCTGTTCCGCCAGCCGGTGGATATCGCCTTGCGCTATGGCGAACCCGAGGATTCGAGCCTGGTGGCCTTGCCGGTCGCGCCGGACAATCGCCGGGTGCTCTGCGCCGCGCCCAGCTACCTGGCCCGGCATGGCGAGCCGCGCCACCTGGAGGAACTGGCCCAGCACAACTGCCTGCTGTACATGCTCGGTAGCCGAGTGCATGACCATTGGCGCTTTCAGGATGGCAAACGGGAAATCAGTCTGACGGTTACCGGTGACCGCTTCAGTGACGATGCCGATGTGGTGCGGCGCTGGGCCGTGGCCGGGGTGGGGATTGCCTATAAGTCCTGGCTGGATGTCAGCGCCGACGTACTGGCAGGCCGCCTGCGGTTGCTCTTGCCGGAGCTGCAGGGTGAGCGCACACCGCTCAATCTGCTGTGCGCCCATCGCGCGCAGTTGAGTAAGCCGATCAACCTCCTGCGTGAAATGCTCGTGGCACGTTGTGGGAAGTTGAGCGCGCAGTTGCCTGAACAGCAAGGGACTACGTAATAACCCCAGGGAATTCAGGAAACTTCAGGCAAATGCTGTCGCTGATTTGGCTGTAAGACGCCACGGAATCTGCTGCTTACACACTTATACTTTTCCGCGAAATGGAGCAGACCAACGAATCTACAGGGAGTGAATACATGGAACAGGCACCTTGCATCAGCCAGATCGCCACCTTGCTGGCCGACCCCAAACGCGCCGCGATGATCTGGGCGTTGATGGACGGCTCGGCCAAGCCGTCCGAAGAACTGGCGATGCTGGCGGGGTTATCCGCGTCATCGGCCAATGCGCATCTGGCGCGATTGGCGGCGGGTGGATTGCTGCGCATTGAAGCCCGGGGGCGCAAACGCTTCTTTCGCATGGCGGCGGCCGATGTGAGCGCGGCAGTCGATGCGCTGGCCAGTACCACCATGGCCAGTGTGGCGCGCAGTGCAGTCGGCCTGCCGGTGGCGGCCTTGCTGGCACCGTCGTCGTTGCGTCAGGCGCGGCTTTGTCATGACCATCTGGGGGGTGAAATGGCGGCAGCACTCTATCAACGCATGGTGCTGGCGAAGTGGGTTGAACGCTTCGAACAGCGGCTTCACGTGACGCCGTTGGGCGCACGCCAATTGGCCGAGCGTGGCATTTACACCCAGGCCCTGGCGCAACACAGTTACTCGACGATGGCTTGTGATTGTTTTGACTGGAGCGAGCAGCAACCGCACCTGGGCGGGGCATTGGGGGCGGGATTGTTGCAGTTGTTCATGCAGTCACGCTGGCTGACGGTGCTCAATGAGTCGAGCGTACTGCAGGTCACCGAGACCGGGCGCCTGGAAATTGCCCGGATGGCGGCATTGTAGGAGCCGGAAAACCGGCCCCTACAAGGTTTGGTCAGGGCTTGACCAGGCGTGCATCCAGGCTGTTTTGCGCCAGGCGGCGGGCCTGGTCCTGGGTCATGCCCAGCGAGGTGTGCAGCGCGTGGAAGTTCTCGGTGACATAACCGCCGAAGTACGCCGGGTCATCCGAGTTCACCGTGACCTTCACCCCACGCTCAAGCATGTCGAGGATGTTGTGCTGGGCCATGTCGTCGAACACGCACAGCTTGGTGTTGGACAGCGGGCACACGGTCAGCGGGATCTGCTCGTCGATGATCCGCTGCATCAGGCGTTCGTCTTCAATGGCGCGCACACCATGGTCGATACGCTGGATCTTCAGCAGGTCGAGGGCTTCCCAGATGTACTCCGGCGGGCCTTCCTCACCGGCATGGGCGACGGTCAGGAAACCTTCGCCACGGGCGCGATCGAATACGCGCTGGAACTTGCTTGGCGGGTGGCCCATTTCCGAGCTGTCCAGGCCTACGGCGACAAACGCGTCCCGGAACGGCAGCGCCTGGTCGAGGGTTTTTTGCGCTTGCTCTTCGCTCAGGTGGCGCAGGAAGCTGAGGATCAGGCCGCTGGTGATGCCCAGTTGCTGCTCGCCATCTTTGAGCGCGCTGGCGATGCCGTTGAGCACCACTTCAAACGGGATCCCCCGGTCGGTGTGGGTCTGCGGGTCGAAGAACGGTTCGGTATGGATCACGTTCTGCGCCTTGCAACGCAGCAGGTAGGCCCAGGTCAGGTCGTAGAAATCCTGGGAGGTGCGCAATACATCGGCGCCCTTGTAGTAGAGGTCGAGAAACTCCTGCAGGTTATTGAAGGCGTAGGCCTTGCGCAGGGTTTCGACGTCGTTCCACGGCAGCGCGATTTTGTTGCGTTCGGCCAGGGCGAACAGCAACTCGGGCTCCAGCGAGCCCTCCAGGTGCAGGTGCAGTTCGGCCTTGGGCAGGGCATTGAGCCAGTCGTACATGGGTGCGTTCTCATCAGGTGCAATGGCGGCATTCTACAGGCCAGGGCGCAAATAATCGGTAAAACCTGACCGAGCGGTAAGCATTGTTCGTGCCTGCGGCAATGGGCGAATGAACTAAGGTGTAACGAAACGTTAGCGATACGCCGCAGTCTGTACCCCATCAATGACTGATTTGCCGCTCGAAAAGGCCCGTAATGCTCACATCCCTCAAGCAAGAAAAGTACATGTGGCTGGCGCTGATCGCCGCCCTCGCAGCCTACCCTCTGGAGCACTGGCTGTTGCACAGCGGACAGATGACGGCCCTGTTCGGCGGCCTGGTGCTGATCGGTTTTATTGTCATGGCCTCGATGCGCGTGGCCCACCATGCCGAGCTGCTCGCCGAAAAGGTCGGCGACCCCTACGGCACCATGATCCTGACCCTGGCGGCGGTGCTGGTGGAAGTGGTGATCCTGGCGATCATGATGAGCAACGAGGCATCGCCGACCCTGGTGCGTGACACGATCTACTCAGCCGTAATGCTGGATATCAACGGCATCCTTGGCCTGGCTGCGTTGATGGGCGGCATCAAGCATGGGGAGCAGTCCTACAATGATGATTCGGCGCGGACCTACAGCGTGATGATCTTGACTGCCATGGGCGTGTCCATGGTGGTGCCGGAATTTATCCCCGAGGCCGACTGGAAAATCTACTCGGCCTTCACCATCGGTGCGATGGTGGTGTTGTATGCCTTGTTCCTGCGTATGCAGGTGGGGCCACACAGCTACTTCTTCAGCTACAGCTATCCGGAAAAACGTCGCAAGCCATCGCCGCAAGAGCACGCCTCGCCGGTCAACCTGACGTTCTCCATCGCGACCCTGGTGTTTGGTGTGGTGGTGATTGGCGCATTGGCCGAGGTGATGTCCAAGACCCTGGACCTTGGCCTGGAGGGCACGGGGGCGCCGCCGGTGATCACGGCGATCCTGGTGGCGGCGATTTCCGCCGCCCCGGAGATTCTGACCGCCTTGCGCGCAGCCTTGGCCAACCGCATGCAGTCGGTGGTCAACATCGCGCTGGGGGCTTCGTTGTCGACGGTGATTCTGACGGTGCCGGTGATGGAAGCCATGGCGCTGTACACCGGCCAGCCGTTTCAGATGGCGATGACCCCGGTGCAAACGGTGATGGTGTTTATCACGCTGATTGTCAGTGCGATCAACCTCAACGATGGCGAAACCAACGCCATCGAAGGGATGACCCATTTTGTATTGTTTGCGACCTTTATCATGCTGTCGCTGCTGGGGGTATAGGCCTGGCTAGGTGATTTTGCGCGCGGGCCAGAGCCCGTTTTCAAACATCCTCTCGCTTTCCTGTTTCAACTCGGTAATCACACGTGCGACGCAAGGGTCCGTCAACTTTCCCCGGTGGCGGGCGATGCAGATGGTGCGAGTAACCCGAGGGACTATCAGCGCGGCCTGCAATTGCCGGGTGCGTAGTTTTTCCGCAACGGAACTGGCGGCCTGGATACCGAACCAGTTGCCGGTTTCTATCAAGCGCACCTGGAATTCGCCGGAATCTATTTCAATGCTCACATTGAGGGTGAGGTCGTGGCCCGCCAAATGATTGTCCAACAGGGTGCGAATACGGTTGAGGCGCGAGGCCATGACCAGCGGAAACTCCGAGAGTCTTTTGACGTTGATCTCCTGCAGATTGAGCAGGCTGTGACTGCCCACCAAGTAGAGATCTTCCTGGGCGAAGTCTTCGCAGACCACCTCGGTGGAGGATTTGCGGTCGAACAGCAGCGCGATGTCCAGTTTCCCGTCGCTCAGCCAATCCCAAAGATAAGCGGACGGGGACTCTACGACGCGCAAGCGGATTCCCGGGTAGGCGGCTGCCAGTCGGGTCAGGAGTGGGACGACCAATACATTGGCGCAAGAGTAGGGCACGCCTATGACGACTTCTCCTTCGGGAAAATCAGAATCTTCATGTATTTTTTTGTAGGCCATTTCGGCCATGCCCAGTAGTTCATAAGCGCTGCTTAAAAAACGTTGGCCCAATGCAGTCGGCGAAGCCCCTCTGGCATCTCTCGTTAACAATTGCACACCAATAGCTTGTTCGAGTTTGGTCAACGTTACAGTAAGAGCAGGTTGTGCAATGCCCAGTTTGCGCGATGCGGCCGTCACACTGCCTTCTTCGCATACAGTCACAAATGCAATGAGCCTGCCTATATCGAGCTTTCGGGCATTTTTCATGGGTTAGCCTGTCATGGGGTATATATCTTATATATGGGTCAATCAAAAAACGGTATTTCCAATATAGCCTGAGTAGGATCAATCTCAAGTGATTAAACAAGCTGTGTATTAAAAAAAGCAGAGGTAATCACAATGACGATCCAGGACATTGCATTGAAGTCTATCGAGGGTTTTCATGTTGGCGGAGAGCGCGTGTATATGGACGGCTTTCCGGAACAACTGATGACCAAGGTTCCCGGCGCCGCGCCTATCCGGGTGTCGATGAATGGGCATCACATGGTTGGCCAGATGTATTGCCAACGGTATACACAAAGCAACCCACGCTCCCCCTATCCACTGGTTTTCCTGCATGGCGGCGGCCTGACCGGCGCCTGTTGGGAAAACACACCGGATGGCCGGCCGGGGTGGTTGACGTTTTTTCTGAAGGCCCGATACGACGCCTGCTTGTGCGATGCGTTTGAGCGTGGACGTGCATCCTGGCCTGCCTATCCCGAGATCCTCGCAGGCAAGCCTGAACACCGGACGCTGGATGCGGTATGGCATCATTTCCGCTTCGGTCCGGCGTCCAGTTACTGCGCTGAGGCCCGTGAAGAGCAGGCTTACCCCGGGCAGCAGTTCCCGGTGGAGCACCTGGATGTTTTTGGCCAACAGTTCGTGCCTCGCTGGGCAGGTACCGATCACCGGGCACTTGCCGGCTATAGAGCCTTGCTGGAAAAAATTGGACCTTGTGTATTGATCGGGCATAGCCAGGGCGCTTACTACGCCCTGCAACTGGCGCAGGAGTTTGCAGGAACGGTGAAAGGGGTGGTTGCTATCGAGCCATCGGCAGTTCCCGAACTATCCAAAAGTGTACTGACGCTTCCTCCGCATCTAGCCATTTGGGGGGATTTCATTCGCGATAAAAGTGTCATGTGGGAGAGCTACCTTCACAGATGTGAGGCGTACTTTGAGCAACTGCAAAATAAATCGGTAGATTCCCGGGTCTTGGAGTTGCCGACGGTCGGAGTGTCGGGTAACAGTCATATGTTGATGATGGATGCTAACAGCAATCAAGTGGCCGGAATGATTGATGAGTGGTTGGTTAGTCTTGCTTGAAACGTTGAATAATAAAAATAATAATTTGAGAGGGTTTACATCTCTCAATGGGGGGAAGTATGCAGGCTGCAAAGGCAGAGTTGGCGCAAGACAGTGTCTCGGATGATGTTCAGGGCCAGGCACTGATAAGAAAAATAACCTGGCGCTTGATGCCATTAATTATAATTTGCTTTTTTTTTGCATTTTTTGATCGGATCAATATCAGTTTTGTAAAGTTTCAGCTGGAAAGCGAGTTAGGGTTCGGTAATTCGGTGTATGGGCTGGGGGCCAGTTTATTTGTTGTCGGGTATGTGATTTTCGAAGTGCCCAGTAACTTGATGCTCTACAAGGTGGGGGCGCGCAGGTGGATTGCCAGGATCATGATGTCCTGGGGGATTGCTACTTGTGCCATGGTCTTTGTCCAGACCGAATGGCAGTTTTATGTGCTGCGCTTCCTGATCGGCGCAATGGAAGCGGGTTTTGGGCCGGGGGTCGTATTTTACCTGACGCTTTGGTTTCCTTCTGCATTTCGAGGTCGAGCGACGTCGCACTTGTTCCTCGCTTCGGCATTTTCAGGACTGATAGGCGCACCCTTGGCGGGGCTCCTGTTAGAACATATGGATAACGTGTTTGGTCTTCCCGGGTGGCATTGGCTGTTTCTATTCGGAGGTGTTCCCTGCGTTGTGCTGGGGATCGTTGTCTTGAATGTACTCTGTGATCGTGTGGAGGACGCTAAATGGCTGACGCGGGCCGAAAAATCATGGTTGGCGCAAAAAATATCGGAAAAGAACCAATCGTCTTCTGTAGAGCACTCCTTTCGAAGCGCATTGAAATCGCCGATTCTTCTGTTGTTGGGGTTTCTCTATTTTCTCATTCAGCTTGGGTCCCATGGCCTTAATTTCTGGGCGCCGCATTTGATTCGTTCCACTGGGGTGGAGTCGTCAGGCACATTGGGGCTTTTGACTGCGGTGCCTTACGTCTGTGGGGCAATTGCGATGATTACCGTTGGACGCCTGTCAGACCGTTCAGGCGAGCGCCGAAAATTCGTGGCAGGCCTGTTGTTGCTGGCGTCTATCGGATTTCTGTTAGCGGGCTTTTTCGATGACGATACGACGTTGCTGGTGATTGCCCTGGGCGTATTGGGCGGTGGCGTGATTGCCTCCATCCCCGCATTCTGGGCATTGCCGCCGATGATTCTATCGGGAGCGGCCGCGGCGGGAGGTATCGCATTGATCAACACGTTGGGGCAGTTCGGTGGAATCGTCAGCCCATTGATGGTCAGTCAGATCATCGAGTTTACGGGGAGTGCGACGCCCGCGTTGTATGTGATCAGCGCCACCAGCTTGTTGGCGTGCCTGATCCTGATGTTTATGTTGCCGGACAAACTTAAACATAAAGACCTGTAACCAGAGCGCTGTTTTCCCTGCGTTTTGTGCAAGTGCCAAAGCAGCGACCCAGGTCGCTGCTTTGGCATTCGAGCTCGGGCCCGTCTTAGGACGCGTTGATCAACTGCCGCGCCGCCTGGCTGTGATCGGCGATCAAGGCCTTGAGGTCCATGCCCTCGATTTGCCCGTCGATCACCCGCCACTTGCCGCCCACCATCACCCGGTCCGCCCGGTCCGCGCCGCATAGCAGCAGGGCCGACAGTGGGTCGTGGCTGCCGGAGAAACGCAGCTCATCGAGCTTGAACAGGGCCAGGTCGGCCTGTTTGCCCACCGCCAGCTCGCCAATGTCGCTGCGGCCCAGCAGTTTGGCGGAGCCTTTGGTGGCCCAGCCGAGTACGCCTTCAGGGGTGATTTTTTCCGCGCCATAACGCAGGCGTTGGATGTACAAAGCCTGGCGCGCTTCGAGAATCATGTTGGACGCATCGTTGGAGGCCGAACCGTCCACGCCCAGGCCAATCGGCGCGCCGGCGGCGATCAGGTCCAGGGTCGGACAGATGCCGGAGGCCAGGCGCATATTGGAGCTTGGGCAATGGCAGATACCGGTGCCGGCCGCGCCCAGGCGGGCGATTTCATCCGGGTTGAAGTGAATGCCATGGGCCAGCCAGGTGCGGGGGCCGAGCCAGCCGACGCTGTCGAGGTAGTCCACGGTGCGCAGGCCGAAGCGCTGCAGGCAGAAGTCTTCTTCGTCGAGGGTTTCGGCCAGGTGGGTGTGCAGGCGCACATCGAGTTGGTTGGCCAGTTCGGCGCTGGCGCTCATGATTTCGGGGGTGACCGAAAATGGCGAGCAAGGCGCCAGGGCAATCTGGATCTGCGCACCGTCGCCGCGCTCGTGGTAGCGCTGGATCAGGCGTTGGCTGTCTTCAAGGATTACTTCTCCCTGCTGCACGGTCTGCTGCGGTGGCAGCCCGCCGTCGGCTTCGCCCAGGCTCATGGAACCGCGGGTGAGCATGGCGCGCATGCCCAGTTCGCGCACGCTGTCGACTTGCACGTCGATCGCCTGTTCCAGGCCATCGGGAAACAGGTAGTGGTGATCGGCCGCGGTGGTGCAGCCGGAGAGCAGCAGCTCGGCGAGGGCGACTTTGCTGGCCAGCGCGAGTTTTTCCGGGGTCAGGCGCGCCCACACCGGGTACAGGGTTTTCAGCCAGGGGAACAACGGCTGGTTGACCACCGGCGCCCAGGCGCGGGTCAGGGTTTGGTAGAAGTGATGATGGGTGTTGATCAGGCCGGGAAGCACCACGTGCTCGCGGGCGTCGAAGGTTTGTTCGCAGGCGATGCTCGGTTGCTGGCCGAGGGCGAGCACTTCGACGATCACACCGTCTTGCAGCACCAGGCCGCCACGGGCGTCCAGGGTGTTGGCAGTGAAAATCGCGAGAGGGTTTTTTAACCAGATACGGGTCGCAGGCATTGGCCGGCTCCTCTGAATGATGGGTTCAGGTTTGCCAGCTCAGTGTTGCCCTGTCTGCTGATCCAGGGTCGCCGGTAAGGGCGAGGTGGGAAGTTTACGTGGAGTGAGCGGTGGGGTCTATCCACCGCTTATCTGCTGGCTTACCAGGGAATGGTCTGGCCCTTGTAGTTGACGAAGTGATGGCCGCCCTTGCCGGTGTAGGCGTTCACTTGGGCGATCAGGCCGCGCACGCTGGTTTCCACGTCCAGGTCGGCCCCTTCGCCGCCCATATCGGTCTTGACCCAGCCCGGATGCAGCGACAATACGGTCAGCTTCTGCTCGCCCAATTGCGTCACGAAGCTGTTGGTCATGGAGTTCAGCGCGGCCTTGCTGGCCTTGTACAGCGCAAGGTCCGGCGCGTCGGGCATGGTCACACTGCCCAGTACCGAACTCATGAACGCCAGCACGCCGCTGCCCTGGCGAATCTGCGGGGCAAAGCGCTGGGCCAGGTTGATCGGTGCCACAGCATTGGTGAAAAACAGTTGGCCGACTTCGGCCTGGGTGGCATGGCCCGGGGTCTGGTTGGCCGGGCCCTTGACGCCGGCGTTGACGAACAGCAGGTCGAAGGTCTGGGCTTTCAGGCGCTGGTTCAAGGCGATGACGGCCTGTTGGTCGTCCATGTCCAGTTGCTCGATCTGTACCGGGCCGAGGGCTTTGAGGGCGTCGGCTTTTTGCGGGTTGCGCACGGTGGCGGTGACTTGCCAGCCGTCAGCCAGCAATTGCTTGACCAGGCCAAGGCCCAGCCCGCGCGAGGCGCCGATGATCAATGCGGTTTTTGGCGTAGACATGAAGGCTTCCTATGGCATCGAGGTTCAGTGAACAACCTTATCAGGTTCAGCGTTGCAGCAGGATTCGTCCGCGGCTCAGGTCGGCCAACTGGGTTTGCAAGGTGTCGATATGGGCTTCGCCGAGGGCCAGTTGTAGCTCCACGCCATTGGCGGTGAAGGTTTCTTCTACCACCAGGCCGCCCAGTTCGGCGACACGCAGCTTGACCAGGGGCAGTTCAGCAAAGCCGCAGGCGCAGCTCAACGGCACACGGCTGATCAGCTCGATACGCTCGGCGTTTTGCAGGCATTTATTCGCGCCACCGCCATACGCCCGGGCCAGGCCGCCGGTACCCAGTTGGATGCCGCCGTACCAGCGGACCACCAGCACCACGACCTGATCGAACCCCTGGGCCTCGATGGCAGCCAGGATCGGTCGCCCAGCAGTGCCGCCGGGTTCGCCGTCGTCGTTGCTGCGGTATTGCCCACCGAGTTTCCAGGCCCAGCAGTTATGTGTGGCGTTGAGGTCGCTGTGCTGCTCGATAAACCCCTGGGCGTCTTGCGGGCTGCTAATCGGCGCGGCATAGGTGATGAAGCGGCTTTTGCGGATTTCTTCGCGAAATTCGCAAAAGCCCGTAAGGGTGAAAGGCATTGAGTCGCTTCGTTCAGAGGGCCGGCTTGATGCCACAGCCTTTGAGAATAATGTGGATAAGGTTGTTACCCGCGTCTTCCATATCCTGCTTGGTCAGCTTGGTGCGGCCGGTCACGCGGCAGATCTGGGTGGCAAAGTCAGCGTAATGCTGGGTGCTGCCCCACAGCAGGAAGATCAAGTGTACCGGATCGACAGGGTCCATCTTGCCGGCATCTATCCAGGCCTGGAACACGGCGGCGCGGCCGCTGAACCAGGTGCGGTAGTCCTGGCTGAAATATTCGGTAAGGCATTCGCCGCCGCTGATGATCTCCATGGCGAAGATCCGCGAGGCCTGTGGCTGGCGTCGCGAGTATTCCATCTTGGTGCGGATGTAGCGGGTCAGTGCTTCGGCGGGATCATCCTCGGCGGTCAGGGTGTTGAAGGTGCTGTCCCACAGCTCGAGGATATTGCTCAGTACCGCGATATACAGCCCCAGCTTATTGGTGAAGTAGTAATGCAGGTTGGCCTTCGGCAGCCCGGCGCTCGCGGCGATGGTGTTCATGCTGGTGCCTTTGTAGCCATGCCGGGCGAATTCGTCTTCGGCGGCCTGGATGATCGCTTGTTCGTTCTTTTGCCGAATGCGGCTGGCGGGTTTTCCGGCGTGGCTGTTGTGGGCAGGAACTTCGAGGCTCATGGAGGTTTCCGTGCAGATCGATGAATGCGATTGCTGCACAGATAACCCACCCTCAAGCCTCAGACAAGTCCCGATACGATAAAAGCGTCAAAGCGGTTCCAGCGTATCGCTTTCCAGGGCTGGATTTGCGGCAGGTGTTGCGGCCTTGGATTCCGGCAGGAGCAGGCACAACACGATTGCCGTCAGCCCGCCGCTGGTGATGGCCGAATCGAACAGGTTCTGCACCAGGGTTGGCATCAGGTGCAACAGGTTCGGTTGCGCCGCGATGCCCAGGCCGACCCCGAACGAGGTGGCGATGATCAGCATGCTGCGCCGATCCAGCGGGGCCTGGGCCAGGATGCGCACGCCGGCGGCGGCAACACTGCCGAACATTACCAGGGTCGCGCCACCCAGCACGGGTTTGGGGATTTGCTGCAAGACTGCACCAATCAGTGGAAACAATCCGAGACAGAACAGCACCACGCCGATGTACAGGCCCACATAGCGGCTGGCAACGCCGGTCAACTGGATCACCCCGTTGTTCTGGGCAAAGGTGGTGTTGGGGAAGGCACTGAAGGTGGCAGCGATCATGCAACTGACGCCATCTCCGAGCACGCCGCCCTTGAGCCGGCTTATATAGGAAGGGCCGCTGATGGGCTGGCGGGCGATCATGCAGTTGGCAGTGAGGTCGCCTACGGTTTCGATACTGCTGATCAGATAAATCAGCGCTACCGGTAGGAAGGCGCTCCAATCGAAACTGAAACCAAAATGGAATGGCGTCGGCAGGCTGATCAAGGGCAGGTCGGGCAGGAGCTGGGGCACCAGCTTGCCGCTGAACCAGGCGGCGACGCTGCCCAGCAGCAGGCCGATGATGATCGCGCTCAGGCGTACCCACGGCGTGTTCGAGCGGTTGAGCAGGATAATCGTCAGCACCACGAACAGGCCCAGGGCCAGGTTGGTCGGCGCGCCAAAGTCCGGCGCATTGAAGCCGCCGCCCAGGTCGGTGATACCTACCTTGATCAGGCTGATGCCAATCAGGGTAATGACAATCCCGGTTACCAGCGGCGTGATGACCCGGCGTAACTGGCCGATAAACCGGCTCAACACGACCTGCACCAACGCGCCGAAAAAACACACGCCGAAGATCATTGCCAGAATGTCTTCCGGGCTGCCGCCACGCTGCTTGACCAGGAAGCCCGCCGACAACACCGCGCCGAGAAAGGCAAAGCTGGTGCCTTGCAGGCAGATCATCCCTGCGCCAATCCCAAATGGCCTACGGGCCTGGATGAAGGTACCGACACCGGAAACCATCAGCGCCATGCTGATCAAGTAGGGCAAGTGGGCGGCCAGGCCCAGGGTCGAACCGATGATCAGCGGCGGGGTGATGATGCCGACGAAGCTGGCGAGTACATGTTGCAGGGCGGCAAGCAGGGCGGGCAATGGTTTGGGGCGGTCGTTGAGGCCGTAGATCAGGTCGCTGGCGCTGGAGGATTCTGGTGGCATGGCATGTGGACTCAGGGCTGACGGTTCATGGTCCCTGTGCCTTGCAAAAAGCTGTCCACTTGCTCAGGTTTTGTATGGGGCCCGTATCAGCGGGTCGCTGCCAGGCTTTCGAGGAAGCTTTCCAGCACCAAATGAGGGCGACGGCCTTTGCGCGTGACCGAAGCCAGGCTTAAATCGTAAAAGCGTGTAGCCGGTTTCAGCGCGCGTAGTCGGCCTTGTTGCACCCATAGGCTGGCGTAGTGGTCGGGCAGGTAGCCGATGAAGCGCCCGGTGAGGATCAGGAAGGCCATGCCTTCGCGGTCGGAAGCGCTGGCGGTGCAGTTGAGCGCTTGATAGTGGGCCTGGATATCGGCGGGCAGGCGGAAGGTCGGCGCGATGGCGTCCTGGCTATTGATGCGCAGGTCGTCCAGTTGTTTGTTTTCGGCGTAGAACAGCGGATGACCCACCGCGCAGTAGAGCAGCGAGCGCTCGCTATACAGCGGTTGGTATTCCAGGCCCGACAGCGCGCTGGCCTGGGGCACCACGCCGACATGCAGGCGCCCGTCGAGCACGCCTTGTTCCACTTCGTTGGGGGCGATCATGCGGATCTGGATCTGCACGTCGGGACCGCGCTCTTTCAACTGCGCCAATGCATGGGTGATGCGCATATGGGGCAGGGTCACCAGGTTATCGGTCAGGCCGATGGTCAGTTCGCCGCGCAGGTGTTGGTGCAGGCCGTTGACCTCGGTGCGGAAACTTTCCAGCGCGCTTAATAGTTGCAGTGCCGATTGGTAGACCTCGCGGCCTTCTTCCGTCAGGGAGAAGCCGGCGCGCCCGCGTTGGCACAGGCGCAGGCCCAGGCGTTGTTCCAGGTCGCTCATTTGCTGGCTGATGGCGGAACGGCCGATGCCCAGCACGGTTTCTGCCGCCGAGAAGCCGCCGCACTCCACCACGCTGCGGAAGATGCGCAGCAAACGGATATCGAAGTCGCTGACTTGTGCCAGTGGATCGGGTCGGCGGCTGCTCATAGTTTAGTAAAGGCCTGACTGAAGGTTAGAAGAGTTGCATTTCTTAGACTTTATCTCCGTGGCAATTTAGCTGCAACAACGCTTTTCAATCCCGACGCTGCCTTTTGCCCTGCGAGGTTTTGCTGATGAACATGCCCGAAAACGCCCCATCCACCCTGGCCAGCCAATTGAAACTGGATGCCCACTGGATGCCTTACACCGCCAACCGTAACTTCCAGCGCGACCCGCGCCTGATCGTGGGGGCCGAAGGCAGTTGGTTGATCGATGACAAGGGGCGCCGGGTCTATGACTCGTTGTCGGGCCTGTGGACCTGCGGCGCAGGGCACACGCGCAAGGAAATCCAGGAAGCGGTCGCCAAGCAATTGGGCACCCTGGACTACTCGCCGGGCTTCCAATACGGTCATCCTTTGTCCTTCCAGTTGGCAGAAAAGATTACCGACCTGACCCCAGGTAACCTGAATCACGTGTTCTTCACCGACTCCGGCTCCGAGTGCGCCGATACGGCGGTGAAGATGGTGCGTGCGTACTGGCGCCTAAAGGGCCAGGCGACCAAGACCAAGATGATTGGTCGTGCCCGTGGGTATCACGGGGTAAACATCGCCGGCACCAGCCTGGGCGGCGTCAACGGTAACCGCAAGATTTTTGGCCAGGCGATGATGGATGTCGATCACCTGCCGCACACCCTGCTGGCGAGCAATGCCTTCTCCCGCGGTATGCCGGAGCAGGGCGGTATTGCCTTGGCTGACGAGTTGCTCAAGCTGATCGAGTTGCATGATGCGTCGAATATCGCTGCGGTGTTCGTTGAGCCGATGGCGGGCTCCGCTGGCGTGCTCGTGCCGCCGCAGGGTTATCTCAAGCGCCTGCGTGAAATTTGTGATCAGCACAATATCCTGCTGGTGTTCGACGAAGTGATTACCGGCTTTGGTCGTACCGGCTCGATGTTCGGCGCAGACAGCTTCGGCGTGACCCCAGACCTGATGTGCATCGCCAAGCAAGTCACCAACGGTGCGATCCCGATGGGGGCAGTGATTGCCAGCAGCGAGATTTATCAGACCTTCATGAACCAGGCGACGCCTGAGTATGCGGTGGAATTCCCACACGGCTATACCTACTCGGCGCACCCGGTAGCGTGCGCAGCGGGGCTGGCGGCATTGGATCTGTTGCAGAAGGAAAACCTGGTGCAGAGCGTGGCTGAAGTCGCGCCGCACTTTGAGAATGCGCTGCATGGCCTCAAGGGCAGCAAGAACGTAATCGACATCCGTAACTACGGCCTGGCCGGTGCGATCCAGATTGCACCGCGTGATGGGGATGCCATCGTGCGTCCATTCGAGGCGGGGATGGCGTTGTGGAAGGCGGGGTTCTATGTGCGCTTTGGCGGCGACACCCTGCAGTTCGGCCCAACCTTCAACAGCAAGCCGCAGGACCTGGATCGCTTGTTCGATGCGGTCGGCGAAGTGCTGAACAAGATCGACTGATTTCTTCTTCTATATAGAACAACTGTCGGGCGCGACACGTGTCGCGCCTGTGGACAACTTTTCAGGAGCCTTGCATGAGCCTTATCCAGCATTTGATCAACGGCGAATTGGTCAACGACAGCGGTCGTAGTGCCGATGTGTACAACCCGTCCACCGGCCAGGTGATTCACCAGGTGCCATTGGCCAGCCGTGAAACCATTCAACAAGCCATCGACTCGGCCAAGGCGGCGTTCCCGGCCTGGCGCAACACACCACCGGCCAAGCGTGCCCAGGTGATGTTTCGTTTCAAGCAATTGCTGGAGCAGAACGAAGCACGCATCTCCCAGTTGATCAGCGAAGAGCATGGCAAGACCCTGGAAGACGCTGCCGGCGAACTGAAGCGCGGGATTGAGAACGTCGAGTACGCGTGCTCGGCACCGGAAATCCTCAAGGGCGAATACAGCCGCAACGTCGGCCCGAACATTGATGCTTGGTCCGATTTCCAGCCGTTGGGCGTGGTGGCAGGTATTACGCCGTTCAACTTCCCGGCCATGGTGCCGCTGTGGATGTATCCGCTGGCCATCGTCTGCGGTAACTGCTTCATCCTCAAGCCATCAGAGCGCGACCCAAGTTCGACGCTGCTGATCGCCCAGTTGCTGCAGGAAGCCGGTTTGCCCAAAGGCGTACTGAGCGTGGTGCATGGTGACAAGGGTGCGGTGGATGCGCTGATCGAGGCGCCTGAGGTCAAGGCCTTGAGTTTTGTCGGTTCGACGCCGATTGCCGAGTACATCTATTCCGAAGCGACTAAGCGCGGCAAGCGTGTACAGGCGCTGGGCGGGGCGAAGAACCATGCGGTGCTGATGCCGGATGCGGATCTGGATAACGCGGTCAGTGCCTTGATGGGCGCAGCCTACGGTTCCTGCGGCGAGCGTTGCATGGCGATCTCGGTGGCCGTGTGTGTGGGTGACCAGGTGGCGGATGCTCTGATCGCCAAGCTGGTGCCGCAGGTCAAGGCGCTGAAAATTGGTGCGGGTACTTCCTGTGGCCTGGACATGGGGCCGCTGGTTTCTGCGCAGGCGCGGGACAAGGTCAGTGGCTATATAGAAGACGGTGTGTCTTCGGGTGCTGAGCTGGTGGTCGATGGGCGTGGCCTGAGCGTCAGTGGTCATGAGGACGGTTTCTTCCTCGGTGGCTGCCTGTTTGATCGCGTGACACCGGAAATGCGCATCTATAAAGAAGAGATCTTTGGCCCAGTGCTGTGCATCGTCCGGGTGAATAGCCTGGAAGCGGCGATGCAACTGATCAATGACCATGAATATGGCAACGGCACCTGCATCTTTACCCGTGACGGTGAAGCGGCGCGGTTGTTCTGTGACGAGATTGAAGTGGGCATGGTGGGGGTCAACGTTCCATTGCCGGTGCCGGTGGCGTATCACAGCTTTGGTGGCTGGAAGCGTTCGCTGTTTGGCGACTTGCACGCCTACGGGCCGGATGGGGTGCGGTTCTATACCCGTCGCAAGGCGATCACTCAGCGTTGGCCGCAGCGTGCCAGCCATGAAGCGTCGCAGTTCGCGTTCCCTAGTTTGTAAGGTTGCATGAATAGAAAGCCGGCCCTTGGGGGCCGGCTTTCGCGTTTTCGGGGCTTTTTTGACCGATATGACAGAATTGTGAAAATAGGGGTTGACGGCAGATTCTGGAAGTCTATAATTCGCCCCACTTCCGGCGCAGTCGAAACGGAAAACTCCTTGGTAAACAAAGAGTTACGCAGAATTCGACAGCGAGTTGCTTTAGTTCATCGAAGCCCAGAGGGAGTTGGTAGAGCAGTGTTGTTTGGCTCTATTAACGTTTCGATCCTCTCGGTCGAAAGCGGAGAAAAAGAGGTGTTGACAGCAGCGTGTAACGCTGTAGAATTCGCCTCCCGCTAACGAGAGATCGG